>NZ_JALNTN010000023.1:0-58118 GCF_023161905.1 Pseudoalteromonas sp. 2CM41L | reverse complement strand
CTATCAGCTATCAGCTATCAGCTATCAGCTATCAGCTATCAGCTATCAGCTATCAGCTATCAGCTATCAGCTATCAGGGTGATATTAATATGCATTCGCTTTATAACAACAAGCAGAATTACGATAAATGCGTTGGGTTTGTGTGTAAACGCAAAGTTTGCTTGCGTAAAAAGCGCAGCTTTTAATTACTTACCCCCTCCATTTGCGCCTAAAATATAAACATTTACTCAAACCTAAAGCCGTGCAATTATTAAGCAACACATTATTTAATAAGGATATTTATGAAGCTCTTACTATCATTTGTATTTGTATTTGTATTTGCATTTGCTTGTAGTACCTCTTTTTTAAGCCACGCAAACACTGCTACAACCGACATAACCATTGGTAAAAAAGTCATTTTACAATCAAAAATACTTAACGAAGACAGGCCTATCAGAATTTTCATACCTGACACTGTAAAAGACGATCAGCCGCTTTATGTTATTTATTTACTAGATGGTGTTGAGCACTTTCATACGGCGTCAGGTGTTATAAAATCCTTAGTTGATTACGAACAAATACCTAATGCCATGCTTGTTGGTATTGATACAACTAACCGCGTGCGTGATTACTTACCTAAAGTAGATGGTGAGCCGAAAACTGAGTTTCAAACCTTTGTAAAAAATAAATGGCCTGATGCTGGACAAACCGACAGCTTTTTAAAATTTGTGTCTGACGAGCTCATGCCCTACATAAATAGCAATTACTCAACTAACGGCTACAACACCTTAATTGGTCACTCTAATGCTGGTACATTAGCGCTTTACACTTTAGTTAATCAGCCTGAATTATTTAACAACTACATAGCTATAAGCCCAAATAGTTGGTGGAGTGACGAAGAGTTAAAAAATAATATTGTTAAATACACTAAAAACCCTAAAGGCACTCAAGAGTTATTTATTAGTGTAGCGAGTGAAGGCGCACGTTTTTATACAGGCGCATTAAATACGTTAGTAAATTTAGAACAACAAATGCCCACACAGCTAAAATGGGAATATAAGTATTACCCTACTTTTACTCATATGGGCACTATACTGCCAGCCCTTAGCGATAGCCTAATTCACTTATTTAGTGACCTAATTTTTAAAGTGACTGACGAGCACGGAAAATTTGCCGATGTATCACTTATCACAGGTTACTACCAAGCACTGAGCGATAAGTACGGGTTTGAGCTTAAAATTCCACAAGATGTGTACGTAGAGTTTGCCCACAGGCAGCAAAAGTTTGATAACACTAAAAAAGCGATAACTACACTTAAACACTTTACTCGTGATTACCCTAATGCTGCTTACTCCCACATGCGGTTATCGCAAGGGTACACGGCTGACAAACAGTTTAAAGAAGCTGTTACTAGTATGAAACACGCACTAAAACTTGCTAAACAAAATTCGCGCGACCCACTGTTAATTGATGCACTACAAGATATGGTGAATGAAGCGCAAGCCAATTTGTAACTGATTTAACGCAAAGCGCTTTTTAACTAACGATAGTAATTACGCGCTACGCTCGTCGCGTCAGCAAGCTAAACGCCTACAGGTAAAATTAAGCTCAGTGTTAAACTTTGCATGTAGACGCTGAGCTTGCTCGCGTGAAAAGCGCAGCTTTTAATCTGTTTAAAGCCACTTAAAAACAAAAAACCGATGTTTAAACTAAACATCGGTTTTTCTTTGCTGGAAGTTAACAGCTGATAGCTAAAAACTAACTACTTTACTTTATACGTTGGGTTTCGCTTCGCTCAACCCAACCTACTTATTTACCAATCGCTTCTTTGGCGAACAGGTGTTTTATTGGGCCTAGGTTATCAACAAGTGACAGCCCGACTCCACGTATCAGCTTTTTAACCGGGTTGGCACCTTCAAATAACTCTTTAAGCCCTTGCATCATGGCTATGTGCTTTTGCGCGTCGAGCTTGCGGGTGCGCTCGTAATCGCGAAGCGTGCGGGTACTCGCAAACTCTTTACTATCACTTGTCAGTAGCTCAATTAAATATGCGGCGTCTTTTAGGCCTAGGTTCATACCAAGCCCTGCAAGTGGGTGAATGGTGTGTGCTGCATCGCCCATTAATACCACTTTTCCGCTTACCCATTGCTGGGCGTAGCGCATTTTAAGTGGAAATGCTGCGCGTTTACTTTGCACTTCACACAGCCCACATTGGCCATCTATGGCTGCCATTACAGCTTTATTAAAAGTAGTGTCGTCCATTGCTAGCAATTCATCGCAATGATTAGGGCTGGTAGACCACACAATAGAATGGGTGTTGTCATCGCTAAGGGGTAAAAAAGCCAGTGGTCCAGTTGGTAAAAACACTTGGCGTGCGGTGTTTGCGTGTGGCTCTTTGGTTTTAACCGTAGCAACCAGTGCATGATGGTCGTAATCTTTAAAGCTTAGCGCCATATTAAATTGTTTACGAATAGCCGAATTTGCGCCATCGGCCGCCACCAGCAGCTTAGCAATAATAGGCTCACCGCTTTTAAGGGTTATAAATACGTCGGACTCACTTTGGTGTATTTGTTGATACTCAGTATCAAACATCAACGTGGCACTTGGTTGTTGCTCTAGCTCTTTTATAAGTGCAAAACGAATAATATCGTTTTCAACTATATGGCCTAAGTGATCAAGCTCAAGTTGCTCATTATTAAAGGTTATTTTACCAAAGCTGTCGGCATCGCGTACGTCCATATGCGTATATGCACACGCTCGCTCTGCCATTATGTGTGGCCATACGTTTAATTGCTCAAACAGGTTTTGGCTTGCAATACTCAGCGCACTTACCCGCAAGGCGTATTCATCACTTGGCGGTAATTGCTTTGGCGCGGCGTCTAGCACCACAACACTTACATTGGCTTTAGCGAGTCCTAACGCGAGGGTTAAGCCTACGCAGCCACCACCCACTATACAAACCTGTGCTTGCTTCATAAACGTGTACCTTGTTTAACTTGCCCCATTAGCTGCTTGGCCAAGGGTGCTTTTAATGCGGGAAATAAATCCATTGAGAAAAGCCCAATGCTGCGCCCAAGCGCTAATACCCGTGACGAGTTTGAAAAAAGCCTAACCAATGCATCGGTTAAACTCATTACGGTATTTATATCGCTGCTACGCTTTAGTGAATACTCACGGGTAAACGCATAACTGCCTAACTCGTTTTTACTTGTTGCAATTAAATTACTAAGTACTTGTACATCACGCAGGCCTAAATTAAAGCCCTGCCCTGCAATGGGGTGGATAGCATGAGCAGCGTTACCAATGACTACCGTACGATGCGCTGTTAATGATTCAGCTTGGCCATATACTAGCGGGTAGCTTGTGCGTGTGCCCACTTTTGTAAATTGCCCTGCCCGGTAACCAAATGCACTTTGCAGTGCGTTTAAAAAACCATTTTCGTTTAAGGCTGTATGCTGCTCAACGTGCTGTTGCTTCATGCACCACACTAATGAATAACGGTTATTGCTCATTGGTAAAAGCGCCATAGGGCCGTGCTCGGTAAAGCGCTCATACGCATGGTTGTTATGCCCGCCTGCTACTTCAACATTGGCTATAATAGCGCCTTGCTCATAGGGCTGAGTATTAAAGCCTAAACCCAGTAAGTTACGGGTTGGAGATTGCGCACCATCGGCAATAACCAGTAGTTTAGTATTAAGTTGCTCACCGCTTTGTAAAGTAACCTCATTACTGTTTAGGCTTTGTTTGATAGCGCTAACGCTATCGGGGCAATAAAGTGCAATACTCGCTTGCGTTAAACGCTGATACAGTGCGCGGCCAAACGGGTTTACCTCAACCACGTAGCCTAATGACGGTTTAGCAAACTCGTCGCAACTAATATGCGCTTTACCAAAGTGACCACGATCCGACACGCTTACTTTTTTTATTGCTGCTGTGTATGGCGCACGTGGCTCGAATAAATTTAACTGCTGTAAATACTCAACCGACTGCTGTGCAAGGGCAATACTTCTGTCGTCAAAACTTGGGTGGTAATCGCCCGTTACTTGGTTTGCTTCTACTACCGCAATAGTGAGTGAAGGGTTTGTTTTAGCAATGCTTAGCGCACAACTTGCCCCTGCAAGCCCGCCCCCAATAACAACGACATCAAACTGCTTAGACACTTTATTTCTCCAAGCTTATGCGCTTTTTGCACTTTGCATAAGTGCTTCTATATCGTTTATGGTTTTAGGCACGCTCAGGGTGAGGTTTTCATGCCCTGACTCAGTAATAAGTAAATTATCTTCGATACGAATACCAATGCCTTTATATTGCTGCGGTGCGTTTGAATCTTCACTAATGTAAAGCCCAGGCTCTATGGTTAAAACCATGCCTGGCTCAAATGCGCGCTCAACGTTGTTTTGTTTGTAATCGCCTACATCGTGAACATCAAGGCCTAACCAGTGGCCAAGGCCGTGCATGTAATATTCTTTACAGGCACCTTTTGCCATTAGCTCATCAAAGTCGCCGATTAAAATACCTAAATCAAGTAATCCTTGAGTCATTACTTCCATTGCACGTTTATTGGCATGCGACATAAACCCGCCGGGTTTAACTTCTTCAAAAGCCACTTCTTGTGCTTTAAGTACAATGTTATAAAGCGCGGCTTGAGGTTCGCTAAACTTGCCATTAACCGGAAAAGTACGCGTAATATCAGCAGCGTAACCTTGTAACTCACACCCTGAGTCAATTAATACTAGGTCGCCATCTTTTAGCACATCGCTATTTTGCGTATAGTGCAAAATATTAGCGTTATCGCCACTGCCTACAATGGTGCCGTACGCTGGATGCGGCGCTCCGTTCATTGCATAATGATGATGCAGCTCTGCCTCTAGCTGAAACTCAGTAGCACCAGGGTGCGAATAACGCATTGCACGCATATGCCCACGGGCACTTATTTCGCAGCCTTCACGCATAATGTTTACTTCGCTTGGCGATTTAAACAAGCGCATTTCGTGAATAAGACCACGCACATCTTTTATAGTACTCGGTGCCTGATAGCCTTTTTTAGGCGCGCTGCGAAGTGTGTTTAACAAGGTAAATACTTTGGTATCAAAACTTGGGTAAGCGCCTTGTGCATAAAATAAAATCTGCTGACCGTTAACCAAATCTAATAATTGTTCAGTTAGCTCACTTAATGCGTAAGTTTCGTCGAATAAGTACTCATTTTTAGCTTTTTCGAAGCCAATTCTGCGGCCGTGCCAAATTTCGGCCAGTTTATCTTTATCAAGACAAAATAACGTACTTGGCGTATCGATGTTATTACACAGCACTAAAACGGCATCGGGTTCGTTAAAGCCGGTTAAGTAAAAAAAGTCGCTGTCTTGTCTAAATGCATATTCCGTATCGCGGCTACGAGTTACTTCACTGGCCGCAGGAATAATGGCCACACTGTTTGCATCCATTTTCGCAAGTAAACGCTCACGGCGTGCTTTAAATTCTGACTTTTGTATTTCAACCATGCTTTAACAACCCGTTTTATTTAGATTAATGTAGTGTTTTTTTAGGTGCTTTTTCTTTGCCAAGCTCGGCAAAACAAAGCAATGCCGATACACGTACATATTCAATCACTTCATGCAGGGCTTGGCTGTCTTCTTCGGTTTCGTCAAACATGGTATCTAGGCGTGTAATTTCGCTAAAATCGCTAATAACTTCTTTTACATCTGCCGATAACTTACCGTAATCTTTTTGTTTTAAACCAAATCCAAGCATAAACCCTGCAACCCATGATACGAGACCATTGGCTTGATCGATGAGTGTTTCATCATCGCTTGGTAAAAATAAATCGAACGCAAAAGCTTCATCGTTAAAACTTGCTACCACTTGCTTATAAATGGTGCCAAAAAACTGCTTTAGGTCGTTGCTAAACGCTTGGCCATCATTAAATACATCGCTTAATAAGCCTAAGTATTCTTTGTCATCAATACTTAAACCACACGCTAGTAATCCACTAATTACGCCGTGCGCTTCTGCCGGTGAGACAAAAATTTCGTTTTTTTCTAAAAGCAGCTGGGCTTTTTGGTAATCTGGTAAGTCGCTCATGTTTATATCTTCGCTTTGCTAGTTAAGGCAATGCTACCACTCGATAAAAAGCAACTCCAATTAATTGTATGATCCTGCTCAAAAAGTAGCATGATAAGTAAATAGCGAGTTACCAGCGGGCAAAAACTGCTCGAACGGTTCAATTTTTTACGTTTGGGGTTTAAGGAATGGATTATGTCTTATATACTGAACTTGTTCCCTGGGGTGCCGGAGTTTGGTTAAGTCCCTGAGCCGATAAATTTTATACCAGGATTTCTGTTCGTCTACTATTGTGCAAGCTCGGCATGTACCGAGAAGCCTACGGTAGACCGCAGCTTTCCGCCCTGAAACCTTCTGGTTTCAGGACTGACGCCGGACACCGCACGCTTGGGGAACACTTTTCTTATTTTTCTGTTTTTGCATTTTTTGCTACTCCCCTGTTTTTAAATACCCTTTATTACCTTTATAAATTTTTAGCAAAAAAAAGCTGCAATTGATATTAATCAACCACAGCTTAGTCCTAGAACACATTTCGTTATTTATCTAAACCAGCTTTGAAAACGCTCCATCAGCATATAGTTTACTGGCACTAATATAAGCGTAATAAACGTAGCAAACACAATACCAAAGCCAAGGCTTACTGCCATTGGAATTAAAAACTGTGCTTGTGTCGCCTTTTCAAATAGTAGCGGCATTAAACCAATAAAGGTGGTTAAACTTGTGAGCATTACTGGGCGAAAACGTGCAGCCCCTGCAAGTTTAACCGCATCAATAATTTTGCCGCCTTCACTGCGTTTTTTATTAATAAAGTCGACCAACACAAGTGAATCGTTAACCACCACCCCAATAAGTGCCAACATACCAAGTAAGCTCATAATGGTTAACTCCATCCCCATAACCCAGTGCCCTATTACAGCGCCTATCATGCCAAACGGTATTACGCTCATTACAATAATTGGCTGCATGTACGATTTAAGCGGTATAGCTAATAATGAGTAAATAATAAAAAATACAAATAACAATGCCCAAGCAAGCGAGCCAAACGACTCTCTTTGCTCTTTAGCTTCACCTTCTAGCTTGTAATCAACACCTGGGTATTGCTGCATTAATTCATCTAAATACTCAGTTAGGTCGGCTTGTAGCGCGGTCATGTTAGTATTGCTTTTTTCTATGTCGGCAGTCACGTTAAGTGTGCGGTAGCGGTCTATTCGGTTAATCGTAGATGGGCTTTGCCCTGCAATTAATGTAGCTACATGCGAAAGTGGCACCGAGCCGCCCGTAGGCGTAGTAATAAGTATATTTTGTAAGTCGGCTACAGAGCGGCGCTCTTCAATAGGTAGGCGTACCATAACGCGCACGTCGTCACGCCCGCGTTGAATACGCTGCACCTGCGAGCCAAAAAACGAGTTACGTACTTGGTTTGCTACATCAACTCGGTTTAAGCCCAAAGCAAAGCCTTGCTCGGTAAGCTCTATTTGCAACTCTTCTTTACCATCAGACATGCTATCGGCAATATCAAATACGGTTGGGTAAGTACTTAAGCGCGCTTTAACACTTTCGGCAATTTTTTGTAACGTATCGAGCGATGTACCACTTAGCTGCACATCTATAGGGTCTGAGCTGCGTCCTATTTCGGCCCTAAAGGTTACGCTTTCGGCGCCAGGAATAATCCCTATTAAATCGCGCCACTCACTTACCAGCTCGCGTGAGCCAATGTCTGAGTCGCGGCTCTCTGCAGGGGTTATTTCAAAGCGTACACTGCCTGAGTTAGACACGCCACCACGCCCACCGGTTGAGGCTAAAATATTTAATATAACGCTTTCGCCGGTATCTTCATCACGGTATTTGTCTTGCAATAACTGCGCTTTTTGCGACATATCCATTACATACTTATTGGTAACTTCAAACGGCGTGCCTGTTGGCAAGGTTAATGTTACTCGTACGGTTTCGCTTGGGATACGCGGAAAAAATACAAACTTAGTCCAACCACTGGTTATTAAAGTTAAAATTATAAAAAACACGCCAACAAACAAACTCACCGTCGCTAATTTATAGCGCAATGCTTTAGCTAAAATAGGCTGATAGTATTTTAAAATAGCGCTTTCAAATCCGTCTGCAAAACGCTGCTGAAGTACTTCAAGCTTTGATGATTTTGTTTTTTGATTACGTAGTTTTATGTACTTTAAATGAGCTGGCAGCACAAACTTAGACTCAATTAACGAGAACAGTAATACCGGAATAACCACCACCGGAATTTGTGCAAACAAGGCGCCCCGTGCGCCTTCAATAAACGCTAAAGGTAAAAAGGCCGCTACGGTTGTTAGTACCCCAAAGGTAACGGGTGTTGCTACTTCTTGCGTGCCAAAAATGGCAGCTTGTTCGCCCGACTCTGCGGTTTTTAAATGAGTATAAACGTTCTCCCCCGTTACTATGGCGTCATCCACCACAATACCCAGTACTAAAATAAAGCCAAATAAGCTCATAATATTAAGGGTTACACCAAAAATAGGCATTGCAATAAATGCGCCCATAAACGAAACCGGAATACCAATAAACACCCAAAATGCGATGGCTGGGCGTAAAAATAGGGTTAGTAAAGCCAGTACTAAAATGCCCCCTTGTAGGGCACTGCTGGTTAGCGTAGCAATACGGCTTTTTACAACTTGAGAGTCGTCATCCCAGTAACTTAATTCAAAACCTTGTGGTAAGGAGCTTTGCTTAGACTCTATGTAGTTTTTTACATCATCTGCGACATCTATCGCACTTTGCGGCCCTATGCGGTATACATCTATAAAGGCGGCCTGTTTACCGTTAAAACGTGTACGTACTGGGGTCTCTTCAAAGTCATCATTAATGTTTGCTATATCACCTAAGCGTATTACTGTACCGTCGCTTTGATTTTTAACTACAATGTTTGCAAATTCATCTTTTCGGTAAGCTTGCCCTTTTGAGCTTATAAGTACATCGCCCCCTTCTGTTTTTAAATTACCAGCCGAAATATCAGAGCTCGACTTAGCCACAGCGGTAGATATTTGCGCAAGGGTTAAGTTGTATTGGCGTAGTGTATCTTGGCTTACTTCTATGGCGAGCTCGTAATCGCGTACACCACTTAGCTCAACCTGCGTAACATTAGGAAGGCGTAAAATATCGTCGCGTACTTGCTCGGCGTATTCTAAGGTTTCTTTTTCACCGTAATCGCTCGCTACGGTAACAGCTATTACTTCGCGTTTTCGCTCGGCAAGCGCCACAATGGGCTTTTCAGCATCGGCCGGAAAAGTGTTTATAGCATCTACACGGCTTTTTATATCGGCTAATAACTCGCGCGGGTCGTAGCCACTTTCTACTTCTATGGTTACCGACGCAGAGCCCTCAGATGAGCGGCTAGATATTTGCTCTATACCTTCTAAATCTTGAACGGCTTCTTCTATTCGAATGGTAACCCCTTGCTCTACATCCTCTGGGGTTGAGCCGCGCAAAGTAACGCTTACACTTATACGATCTGTTTCAAACGATGGAAACACCTCAAGCGGTATTTGACTCGATAAACTAAATAAACCCGATAGCAGTAACGTAATAAGCAATAAATTGGCTGCTACATGGTTTTTTGTAAACCAAGCAATCATGGCTTATCTCCTTGTGCAGCACGGCGTTTTTGTATTAGCTCTTCAACACTAATTCCCATTTCTTGCGCTTTTTTTTCTAGCTGCTCACGCGATGGACGCTTACCTTTACCTGCGCCATTTGGGCCTTTTGCTCGCATATTTTGCGTATCGGTTTCGCCTAAAATGCTTACTGCTGTGCCTGAACTTACTTGCCCAAGCGGTGTAATTACTAACTTATCGCCTGCATTAAGGCCTGTTTTTACCATAGCTTGTGTAGCATTTTGCCATGCAAGTGTAATGTTTTTACGCTTTAACAGCCCCTCTTCAACCACATACACGTAGCTGCCTTGGTAAATAGTACTATTAGGGATTATTAACGCATCAGGCACTGTTTTACCGCTAATTTGCGCAGTAATGTATTGCCCAATTTTAATTGGGTATTGGTTATTAGCCGTGGCTTTGTAAGGGTCATTTATCTGCGCAACAATATACAATTGCTGTGCGCCTTCATCGATAGCGCCCTCAGTGCGTATTATTTGCCCTTGCCATGTTTGCTCGCCCACTAAGTCAGATTTAAACTTAACGAGTGAGCCGGCTTGGTTTTTACTGCCATCTCTGTATTGCTCTGGCAAACTAATATACGAGAGGTCTTTATTTTTAATTGGTAAGCGCACTTCAACGCTGTCTATGGCATAAATAGTTGCAAGTTCTGTGTTTTCGCTTACCACTTGGCCAAGGTCTACATTACGACTAAGCACACGCCCAGCGTAAGGCGCAGTAATTTGGGTGCGCTCTAAATCAAGCTGTGCTTTTTCAAGTGCGGCTTGTGCTGAAAGTACTTGTGCTTGTGCAGCTGCTAGTTGGGGCTCGCGAAGTACTAAGCTGCTCGCTTGAGATGAGCCACCTAAACGCTTCCAATCAGTAATTGCTTGTTGGCCGCGGGCTTTTTCTTCTAATAAGCTTTGCTCTGCAGTAAGTAATGCTGCTTGCGCCGATTTGACCTCAGCTTGATGATCTCTATCGTCTAGCTGTAGCAGTACATCGCCTTTTTCAAAAAATCCGCCCTCTCTAAAATCATCACTTACTTTATTAATTTGCCCAGATGCTTGAGCAACTAACAAACTTTGAGTACGCGGCTTTACCGTGCCATAGCTATCAATAAAAATTAAGTAATCTTGTGGCTCAATCTTTTTTACCGATACGCTCACCGTGGCTTTAGGAGGTGAGCCAAAACGTTTTGCTTCAGGTGGATTACCCTTAATAAACATAACAATTAAAATGGTGGCCACCACCACTACGGCTGGGATTAAAAGTTTTGCTGATTTAGTTTTCATCGTTATTGCTCTTAGATTCGCTTGTTGGGGCGTTAAAATCGCCGCCAAGGGCAACGTATAGGTTTATTCGGTTAGCAATTAGCTGGTTTTTTGTTTCAATGAGTGAGCTTTGCGCATCAAAAGAGCGCGACTGGGCATCAAGCACTGTAGTGTAAGTTACTAAGCCGCTTTGGTACTGCTCAAACGAGAGTTGCTCTGCTGCAAGGGCGTTTTCTTGCGCCTCTAGCGTGCTTTTATAACTGGCTTGCAAGGATTGCTGCTGAGTAATTGCGTTTTCAACATCGCTGAATGCATCGTACAAGGTATCTAAATATGCTTGTTCTTGTTTTTGTGCATTTAAGCGTGCTATTTCTTCATTTGCTTTTAGCTGGCCACCATTGAATATTGGCGCAGAAATACTGCCTAATAAAGACCACGCTAAGCTTGACGGCGAGAATAAATCGCTCACTCTATCGGTGCTATCACTCACGCTTGCTGATAAGTTTAAACTAGGGAAGCGCTGTTTATGTGCATAGGCTAGGCCTGCATCGCTTGCTAATAACTGGTACCAGCTTGCGCGCAATTGAGGCTTGCGTGTAATTAGCTCAGAGGGAATACCGGTATTAATTGGCGAAATAAAAACTGGCAGTTCAACCTCTGCTGATATATCGCCTTTGGGGTAGCCGCCTAATAAGCGCTCTAAAGAACGCGACGAGCTTACAAGCGTGGCTTGTTGATTAGCAATACGCGTACGCTCGTTATTAAGCTCATTACGGGCTAAATATACATCGAGTGCTTCATTAATACCTTGGCGGTAGCCCGATTCAATAATATCTAAGTTTTGCTGTGCGTTTTCTTCTCGGCGTTTATATAAATCGAGTAACTGCTGGGCGGTTACTAAATCAAACCAGCCAGTGACAACATCGGCCACCAATTGCTGCTTAGCTTGCTCAAAACTAGCTTGTTGCGCTAAGTAGTTTAGGTTGGCTTGGCGTTTAGCATCAGATAACTTACCCCACACATCTACTTCATAGCTTAGCTCTAGCGTGACAGAGCTGGCATTATCATAACTTACAGGTCTATTGTCTTTACTGCGCCTAGTTTGCGCAGATAAATCAAGATCGGGCCAAAGCGCAGAGCCTGAAATTATTAATTGCTGCTTTTGTATTTGTACATCATAGGCACTTTGCAGCAAAGCCTGGTTATTATTAAGTGCCTTATTAACAAGATTTTCAATGTAAGGGTTTTCTAAGGTTTGCAGCCATTGCTGATCTACTGCAAGTGCATTTTGTGCTAAACCATGTTGCCATGTCGCTGCAATGTCGCTGGGTGCTTGCTCGCGCTGCTGAGGGTTTAGCGTACCCGCACAGCCGCTCAACAATACCAAGCTAAGAGCCAATAAAGTTGGCTTAGTTTGCCAAATCATAGTTAACCTAAATTACTGCCATTTATGAATGTAATTCAAGCACTTTGGCAAATTTTGCTCAACTTACTTTACATAACATTACATACGTTGCGATGAATTAACATAATAGTCAGTTATTATAAAAAGCGGCAGGGAATTTGGAGGGTATTTATACAAAAAAGCAAATAGCGTGTAATACACTATTTGCTAAATGGGATAAGTAATATTGTTAAACACAAGCCTTTAAATTTCTTTAACGAAGCTCATATATTGCTGCATATCGCCAACAACTGCTTGCGCTAATAATTCGCTTGTTTTTACTGCGTACGGCTGTTTAAAGTGAATATCCCACAACGCAGATTCACTGCGCCAATGTTCATAAACAACTAATGTATCGTCGTTATTTTCAATACTATATAAATCAAACACTAAGTTACCAGGCTCCTGGCTGCGCGTTTGCGTTACATGAGTTTCGAAACGCTCAATGACTTTATTTTTAAAACTTGGCTTAATCTTAAAAATAAAAAACACAATACATATATCATCTTCAGGGTTAACAACTTTTGTATTACGCTCATGCAGCGGAGCTGGCACTGTATTTTCTAATAACATGACCTGTGGCGCCGATTGGCTGATTTCAGGCAACGCATTTAATAACGTTTGTGTGTAATCTTGTGCGCCATGGTAATCAACTGCATTTTGATCTTCAAAACGCTCATAAGCAAAAAAGACGCCTGGCTCGTTTTTATCCTGATATAAACGCATCTCTATAAGACCTGTTTCGGCTTTAGCGCCTTGCTTGTCTTCTTCTAGTAGCGCTTTAAATTGTGCGATGTGCTCGTCTTTAATTTCAAACTTAACAATTTGCGTGATCATAATTAGCTCCAGCTTTAAATTACTTATACCAATACGCTTAATCAAGTGATCTATTTTGAGGCTTGAAAAACGTGCTGATAGCTAGGCAAAGAATTCGCTATTTAGTTGTTCTAAATAAGAATTTTTAACGCCGGTAGCGACACGTTTAGCCTCGAAAAATGATTAAGTATTATTACGGATTGGCATTATTAAGGCTAAAGGTACCCTGCACTTTATTACTTAAATCAATCATATTGAGTGAGTAAATGGAGTGAGTAATAACAGCACCTAACCTTTTGATGAGGTAATTATGCGCATGCAAACAAGGGAGAAAAAGAGAGGATATACCCAATTAATATGGACTGTTTTGTCCATAATAAATTTAAAGCAAAAAAAGCCCTGCATGTGTATGCAGGGCTTTAATATAAATGGTGCCTCGACCCGGAATCGAACCAGGGACACGAGGATTTTCAATCCTCTGCTCTACCAACTGAGCTATCGAGGCACTTAAGTAGTGCCAGCTAAAGGCTATATATTCAAACCTTTAACTAAAATAAATGGTGCCGACTAACCGAGTCGAACGGTTGACCTACTGATTACAAGTCAGTTGCTCTACCAGCTGAGCTAAGTCGGCACACTAAACTGTGTGCTAAGGCACGTTCAATTTTAAAGATTGAGAACTTAAAGTAAATGGTGCCTCGACCCGGAATCGAACCAGGGACACGAGGATTTTCAATCCTCTGCTCTACCAACTGAGCTATCGAGGCACAAAAACTGTGCAATTAAATGGTGCCGACTAACCGAGTCGACGGGTAACTTGAACAGACTACTGATTACAATGTTCTTTTCAAATTACTAAAATAAATGGTGCCGACTAACCGAGTCGAACGGTTGACCTACTGATTACAAGTCAGTTGCTCTACCAGCTGAGCTAAGTCGGCACACTAAACTGTGTGCTAAGGCACGCGTAATAACGTTTAAACTATTGATTAAACACCACTACTTTAATAAATGGTGCCTCGACCCGGAATCGAACCAGGGACACGAGGATTTTCAATCCTCTGCTCTACCAACTGAGCTATCGAGGCACTTTAACAGTGCTAATTAAAAACCATAAAGGATTTTTAATGCAATTCCCACTCAGCGCTATTGACTGAGCCATCTGGGCGTGCGGCGTATTAAACGAGTTTTGCCCTTACAAGTCAACTTTTTTTTTACTCTTTACAACTGTTTGAACGGTTTTTACACAACAAAGCGTATTTTTATATACTAATGTTTATTTATCCAACAAAAACTTACGAAAAACCTTAATTTAACCAATTAAACCAGACTAAAAACGTAGTGTATTATTTAATGTAAATGATACGATCACATTGATAATGCGTTAAGGCTTATCGTACAGACAAATACCAATGGGAACAATCAATGCAGAGTAAACTCTCTTCGCCGGTAAAAGGCTTACTGCCGTTTTTTTTAATTATTAATATTGCAGTAACAGCGCTTGCTATTGTTGCCTTTGCGTTTTATTCGCAAAACACACAACCTGCACCAGCAGCCAAACAAAAAGTAAGTATTACGCAGCTAGCACAACAACTTGATTTACCAATGGTAGATGCACTTACTATGTATGGGCAAGGCAAGGTTCGCCAGCTACTTGAACTTACCTCAGTATTAGATGATGAGTTTGAATATACGCTCTATCGCTTTAATGCCACCTCAGAAACCCAACTTGTATATAGCAGCACTAAACCCGCTATCGAGTCCAAAAAAGTAGATGAGCATTTAACTGAGCAAGGTATATTGCACCATATATTGCTTTTGAACGACCAGCCTATTGGTGAGCTAATAATAAAACAGCAGTTACCAGCACCGCCTTTAACGCAGCAAGACTCGCAAGTAATAGCCTATATTATTGCAATTGTAAGCGTGTTTGCCTTATTTGCATTAGCCCTACTATTTAATACCTATATAAATACTCGCTTGCGTAAAAGTAGTCATTTATTAAATGAAGAACTTCAAGCGATTACCGAAAATGGCAATTACGACAGTAAAGTAAGTGAAAAACTAGACTTAGGCTTATCTGGCGTGGCTAAAAACATTAACTTGCTGCTAGATAAAGTTAACTCAGTAATGTCTGAAAAAGAGGCTGCGCAAAAAGAGCTTCAAAAATTACAAACAGGCCTTGAGAGCGAAGTACAACAAAGAACAATTGCATTAGAGCAAGCGACATTAAAAGCACAACGCGCTAGCGAAACTAAAACGACCTTTTTAGCCACTATGAGCCATGAAATTCGCACCCCTATGAACGGCGTTATTGGCACTATAGATTTATTAAGACAAACAGAGCTTGATGGCGCGCAGCATCGTTTAAGTACTATTATCCGTGAGTCAGCGTTTTCACTATTAAGTATTTTGGATGATATTTTAGACTTCTCTAAAATTGAAGCGGGTAAGCTAAATATTGACCCTACGCCTTTTTCAGTTACTGATACGATTGAAGAGGTTGCTCGCGTGCTTTCATCTGTTGCTAAAAAGCGCAAATTAGATTTAGAGCTTTCTATTGCGCCAGATATTCCAACTAATTTAACGGGCGATACAATACGGGTTCGCCAAGTACTGTATAACCTTTGTAGTAATGCAATTAAGTTCACCAGTACTGATGATAAACGCCAAGGGCACGTAAAAATATCGGTAGAAGTGGCCCATAATACGGCGGATCATTTTACGCTGCGTTTTTGCGTAACCGATAACGGCAAGGGCATGACCCAAGCGCAACTGCGAGAAATATTTAACCCGTTTGTGCAAGCCGAAAACTCAATTACCCGTGAATACGGCGGCACTGGTTTAGGGCTTTCTATTTGTAAAAGTTTAACAGAGCTTATGCTCGGTACTATTAATGTAACTAGCCATGCAGGCATTGGTAGCGAATTTACCGTTGAGCTTCCATTTGGTACCTCAGGAAAAATTAAGTACGCACATAAAAATGCGCTCAATGGCAAACATGTAGTGGTAGTGAGCAATCATTTAGAGCGCGAAAAAGCAATGTACCGCTATTTATCATTTATGGGCGCTAAAATTACCTACGTGCACAACCAGCAAGAAATAGAAGCTCAACAAGAGCAGCACGACATTATATGGGTTGTCGATGGTATAGACGATATGGAAAAAGTTAACTCTTTACTGCGTCGTCTTATTTACTCACTTGAAGATAATAATCAACAAGTAGTGGTATTAAGTAAGCTTGATGAAGCCGCTATAAACCATAAAAATGTATTTTATATTAATGCCTCACCGCTGTGTAAATCTAACTTTATGATGTCGATATTGGTAGCTGCAGGCTTGCATCAACCTAAACAAATTAAAAAAACAAAAACACTCAACAATTATTTAAATGTTGAACAAGCACGCGATGCCAATAAACTCATTTTATTAGTAGAAGATAACTTACTAAACCAGCAAGTTTTAACCGACCAACTGCATATACTAGGCTATGGCGTTGAAGTAGCAAATAACGGTGAAGAAGGTTTAGATATGTGGCGTCAAAACAATTACTCGCTCATATTAACCGACTTACATATGCCAAAAATGTCAGGTTACGATATGGTTGAAAAAATTCGCGATGAAGCCGAGCTGTTAGACTCTATAGACGCTCAGCCTTATATTATTGCGGTTACTGCCAATGCGCTCAAAGGTGAAAAAGAGCGTTGCCTGGCGGTAGGTATTAATGACTTTATTACTAAGCCTATAGAGCTTAATGCCTTAGAAGATACCTTAAAGCGTTGGTATGATAAGCATAATAAAGACCAAACTGTTGTCATTCATCAAAAGCCTGCCATGCCTATTAATATGGACGCAGTATCTACTTATGTAAACGGCGACGAAGCCAAACAATTACGCTTTTTCAAAATGTTTTTAGAGCAAAGCCAAAGCCTAATTAAAAGCATTAATTCCGGCGTTATGGTTAATGACAGAGACGAGATAAGCAGTGCTTGTCATCAGCTCAAGGCTATCTCTAAAACTATTGGTGCTGAGGCCGTTGCGCAATGTGCAGAAGAGTTTGAAGAGAAATGTCGAAATGCAGAGCTTGATACTGATGAGCTAATAGCGCAAAGAGATACCCTTGAAATTGAATACTCTAAAGCTGCGCAGTTTTTAAAAGAACAAGTGCGCTCAGCGAATACTGATGAAGAAACGCTATAAAATATAGCTATAAAAAAAGGGCTATATAGCCCTTTTTTTATGCCTAAAAATTACTTTTCAGGAGGTCGATAACCTTCAATTTCCACGTCTTTGTCTTCAAACAAAAAGCCAACCATTTGCTCTTCTAAAAACGTACGGTGCTCTGGGTCCATCATATTTAAATGCTTTTCGTTAATTAGCATAGTTTGCTTATGCTGCCACTGGCCCCATGCTTCTTTAGAAATATTATTAAAAATTTTCTCGCCTAGTTCACCAGGGTATAACTGAAATCCAAGCCCTTCGGCTTCTTTTTGTAACTTTTGACAAAATACTGTACGTGCCATAATTGACTCTCTTAAGCGCTAAATGCTAATAGTTTAACCTATTGGGCTCATTTGTTTAACCAACTTTTTAGTCGGTGCGGCTAAACCCACCTCTATAGATTGATCGAGTGGGTACCACACAAGTTGTTTATCGTTTACTACATCCGGTACGTTATTAATATTAAGCACATGTGGATTTATTGTCAGCTCAAAATGCGAAAACACATGAGTAAAAGGCGTTAGCTCTTCCAGCTCAGTTTTTAAGCCTTGCTGATTTAAAAATAACACCATTTCGCTGTATTCGCTAAACTCAAAAAAGCCAAACAGACCGCCCCAAATACCGCTACTTGGGCGTTTTTCCATTAAAACCTTCTCGTCATGCTGAATAATTAATTGGTGACAACTCTTTTTAGGAACCGCTTTTTTAGGTTTAGAGTGAGGAAACTCTTTTACTTTACCGGTATTAAACGCACCGCAATCGCTATTAAGTGGGCACGCTTGGCAGTCAAAGCGACTGCGAGAGCAAAGGCTGGCGCCCAAGTCCATCATGGCTTGGTTAAACTCAGTCACATTGTTTTTAGGGGTTAACTGGGAAGACAAGTGCCAAAGTTGGTTTTCTACTTTTTTTACCCCATACCACCCTTCAACCATAAAATAACGGGCAAGCACTCGCTTAACATTACCATCTAAAATAGGGTGGTGCTGGCCAAGCGACAGCGATAATACCGCACCTGCGGTAGAGCGCCCTATTCCGGGTAAATCCATGACTTCTTCAAGTGTAGTAGGAAATTTACCTTGGTATTTATCTCGCACTATTTTGGCCGTTTTATGTAAGTTACGTGCCCGTGCGTAGTAACCTAAGCCAGTCCAATGATGCAGCACCAAATCTTCATCTGCATTTGCTAAAGCAATGATATCTGGGAAGCTTGCCATAAACTTTTCAAAGTATGGAATAACCGTAACAACTTGCGTTTGCTGTAACATTACTTCTGACACCCACACTTTATACGGTGTTTTACCTAGTTGCCAAGGCAATGTTTTACGCCCATGAAGGTGATACCACTGAACTACTTGGTTAGCAAATTTGTCTGACTGCTGTTTATTTAAATCCAACATATACTACTTTTACTCATGCTCAATAGCGGCTCAGTCTATTGCAGTTAATAAAAAGATCAAGCTATGAAGGCGCTATAACACGCTAATACTTGTGATTAGCTGCGTGGTCAGGGATAATACGCAACCATTTTTAAACACATTGTTTTTGTCAGGCCAATAATATGAGTGAATCAAGTAACAACAACCTTGAGCAAGCTAAGCAAGAAGGTAAGTATATCCGCACAATTCGCAGTTTTGTAAAACGCGAAGGCCGCTTAACTAAAGGCCAAGCTGCCGCAATTGAAAAATGCTGGCCAACTATGGGGCTTGAGCATAAAAACGGCCTACTCGACTTAGCTCAAGTATTTGGCAATAACAATGATGTAGTATTAGAAATTGGTTTTGGTATGGGCAAGTCATTAGTTGAAATGGCAAAAAATGCTCCGCACCTAAACTTTATTGGTATTGAAGTACATCGCCCAGGCGTTGGCGCATGTTTAATGGATGCAGATGAAGCCGGTGTTACTAATTTACGTGTATTTGAACACGATGCGGTAGAAGTGCTCGCTGACTGCCTTGCAGATGAAAGCTTAACAACGCTGCAATTATTCTTCCCTGATCCATGGCATAAAAAGCGTCATCATAAACGCCGTATAGTGCAAACAGAATTTGCTGAAAAACTGCGTACAAAATTAAAAATTGGCGGTGTTTTTCATATGGCTACTGACTGGGAAAACTACGCCGAGCACATGCTAGAAGTTATGCAAGCAGCGCCAGGCTATAAAAATCAGTCATCTACCAACGACTACGTACCTCGCCCTGATTCGCGCCCACTAACTAAGTTTGAACAGCGCGGCCACCGTTTAGGTCACGGCGTATGGGACTTAATGTTTGAGCGCACAAAATAATTACACTAATTTACTAATCAATAATTTGTAAGGCAAAGCCATTTATGAGCGTATTAACCAACCCAAGTTTACTGTTACTTCGTAATAGCGAAGAACTAGTGGGAAAATCTATCTTGGTGGTCAACTTTGTTCAAGATGGCTTTTTAGCAGAGCTAAAGCAGCTAAATCCTCAAAGTGCCATCACCGCATTTAGTTATAACCATGCTAATGGGGAATTTGCTAAAAAAATAAATGGCATAAACGTGTGTGTTAACCATGAAATGGCCGCCAACGACTACGATTTAGTCATTCTTTACTACCCAAAATCAAAGCCTGAAGTATTAATGGCACTTGATAATATTCGCGCCGTTATTAACGAAAAAGCACAGCTACTTGTGGTAGGCGAAAATAAAAGTGGCGTTAAATCGATAGAAAAACAGCTCGCGGGCAAAGCGCAGTACAGTAATAAAATTGACTCTGCTAAGCATTGTATTTTGTTCTCATTTGAGCAACTAGAGAACAACCCAACCTTTGAGATTAGCCGCTACCATAAAACGTTTAGAGTAAATGTAGCAGGAGTAGAGTTTGATGCTATCAGTGTTCCGGGTGTATTTAACCACGGCGCTTTAGATGCTGGCACAAAAATGCTACTAGAAAATGCCCCGACCACTAAACAAGGTAATGTACTGGATTTTGGCTGTGGTGCGGGCTTAATAGCCACTTTTTTAGGTATTAAAAACCCAGCACTGACTTTTACTTGCAGCGATGTGAGCGCACTTGCAACTTATGCTACTGAGCAAACATTAAAGCTTAATAATATTAAAGGCGGCACTATTTTAAGTGATGGCTTAAAAAGTATTAGCGGCAAGTTTGATTTAATAGTTAGTAACCCGCCTTTTCATACTGGCATAGCGACCGACTACACAATTGCTGAAGCATTTTTATCAAATGCTAAGCAGCACTTAACCAAGGTAGGAAAGCTAAGCATAGTGGCTAATAGCTTTTTAAAATACCCGCCAATTTTAGAGGCGCAGTTTGGTAGCTTCCACACTGTGTACAAAAATAACAAATTTGCCGTTTACAGTAGCTAACTAATTATACTTAATTAGGCTAAGTGTAATTAATACTTAGCCTAACTTTCGAATAAATATCAGAATTAATTTCACTATTTCCCTTCACTTTCTATGGTTTTTGCTAAACTAAGGTTCTAAATATAAATATTCATGCTTAGGCGATGCAGCAATAATGCCAAAAAAAGTACATCAAAAAAGTATTCGAAAAGCGCTGATCAACACCATCATGCTTATCACTGCTATTTGTTTAACTTTATCGGTTTCAATTTCCACTTATATGAGTGTAAAAGAACAAAAGGAACTGATCATAAACAAGCTCGTGATCCTTTCCGATATTGTTGCTTTTGATGCCGCTGATTCATTGGTAAAAGACGACAGAAAAACAGAAGAAAAACGCCTTAAGTCGTTTGATAAAATTCCCCTTGTTAAAAACATTCATATTTACGCAATAGAGAAAACATCGAGTAAACCTGTATTTTTTATTAGCTTTAATGCTAAAAAAACCCCACCTGTTCCGCTGCGCGTAGACAGCATTAAAGAGCTTAACGAGCCAAGAGCGACCAACAACTACATTGAGCTAATAACACCTGTGCTTAATAACGAGCAGGTGGTGGGTTACGTTTACATGCGTGGTAGTTTAGAAAGCCTAGATGAATTTATAAAACAAAAAATTATTATAGATATTTTCCTTACCCTGTTTATTTTGTTTTTTGTGTACTTTATAGCGATAAAAACACAAAAAAGTATCGCTAACCCTATTGAACACTTAAGTGTATTGCTACAAGACGTATCAAAAAATCATAACTATGACGTACGCGCACCAAGCACCAGCGTAAAAGAGGTTACAGCCTTATCAAACAGCTTAAATATCATGCTTACTCGCACCCGTAAGCAAATAGAACGTCATGAAAAAGACAAACTAGAGATTAAACAACTCAACCAAAGCTTAGAAGAAAAGGTAAGCCAAAGAACAATAGCCCTGCGTGAAGCAAACCAAGAGCTGCTTTCTACCCTTGAGCGAATGCACCAATACCAAGAACAAATAGTAGAAAACGAAAAAATGGCATCTTTAGGGCAAATGGTAGCCGGCGTAGCCCATGAGGTTAACACCCCAATTGGCCTAGGTATTACTGGCTCAACCTTGCTGCGCGATAAACTTGCCGATATTCAGCTTAGTTTTGATAATAAGTCTCTAACTTCTAACCAATTAAAACGCTTTATTGACGAAGGTATCGAAAACCTTGATTTAATTTATAGAAACCTAAATCGTGCGGCCGACCTTATCTCTAACTTTAAAAAGGTAGCTGTAATTCAAGATGACGGGATTAAAACCCATGTAAACATCCATAGGTTAATATCTGATGTGTTAATGTCGATTCAATCAGAGTTAATAAAGTCAAAGCCTAACGTAGTGATTAATTGTCCGAGTGATTTAACCATTGAGAGTAAATCTGAGCCATTACAACAAATTTTCCAACAGCTTATTTTAAACTCTGCCATTCATGGTTTTAGCAATAGCGAAAATAACGAAATTAAGTTTGATATAGAAATAACAGGCCCACAAATAAAAATAATCTACACAGATAACGGCCAAGGCGTTGATAAAAATGTCAAAAACAGGATATTTGACCCATTTGTAACCTCTAAGCGAGGCCAAGGGGCAAGTGGTTTAGGCATGCACTTAGTGTACAACTTAGTAACCCAAGCACTAGGTGGGCATATACTGTATGACCTAGATGCAAAACCCGGCGTACGCTTTGTTATTACAATTCCATAAAAAGTGTTTAAAAAAAGAGTATTTATTTACGCTTTTTACTTGAATTACCATTTAATGACCTTATAGAGAGAGCATGTGATATTTCATGTTTAATTATTTAACTTGATCTAATAATTAAGCGATACAATTTCTGAACTTTATTGCTTTTGCAGTATCACATACATTGATGAAAGGTTATAAAATGATATAATTCCGTTTTGAATTTGCGCGATTATTTTTAGTACCTTTAAGCGATTGGTGGATGTATCAATTATTAAAGGAAATGGCTTCGTTTTCATAATTCAAAAAGCTGCATCCGTTATATATCATTAAACAGTAGTTTTTGCACAATGCCTTTTGGTTAGTTTGGAACACCCCTACTGTTTTATTTTTATCCAACTTGTTTTTTCTTGTTAACATTTGGGTATAATCCTATAATCTCTAGTAATCGAATTATTTAGTTAAGATTCGATTTTTTGTAAATAAAATATTCCAAAAAGGTTAATTAATAATGCAAACGCCAGTCATTCTAATCGTAGAGGATGAAGACGTAACTCGACTAAACCTCGTGAGTTTATTTGAAGCTGAAGGTTACAAAGTTATTGAAGCCATTGATGGCGATGATATGCATGACAAGCTTACAAATAATGATGACGTCAATCTTGTAGTTATGGACATCAACCTACCGGGTAAAAACGGGCTAATTTTAGCACGTGAATTACGCCAAAAACGTAAAGTCGGTTTAATCTTTTTAACCGGCCGTGATAACGATGTAGACCGTATTTTAGGTTTAGAAATTGGTGCTGATGATTACATCACTAAACCTTTTAACCCTCGTGAATTGACTATACGCGCTCGCAACTTAATTACCCGTACAGCGCTAGGCGGCGAAGAGTCAGTGCTAGAAACCAACGGTGTAATTACATTTAATGGTTGGGAACTTGACGAAAACAGCCGTTGTTTAACGTCACCAAATGGTGATGCTAAGCGTTTACCTAAAGGTGAATACAGAGCGCTGCGTTTAATGCTTGATTCTCCAGGGCGTATTTTTAGCCGTGAGCAACTTATTAAGCATATGACTGGCCGTGAGCTTCGCGCTAATGACCGTACAGTAGATGTAACGATTCGTCGTATTCGTAAGCACTTCGAAAGTGATAATTCTACTTCTGAGCTAATCAGCACCATCCATGGTGAAGGTTACCGCTTTATTGGTAAAATCGACGCTTAATTAGAGTAAACCGCTTACTCTAATAATTGTAAAAACGAATGAAGGGCAATTTGTCCTTCATTTATTTTATCTGCCAATATATCTAACCATTCTTTTAGTACTTCATCTGATTCATCAAGCGCACCGTGTTCCATCTTTTTAGCATGTAACTGTACGTCGTTTAATCCTACAGAGCCCGCAGCACCTTTAAGCTTATGCGCCACCGATTTGTACTCTTCCCTGTCGCTTTCATTTAACGCGCTTTGCAGCTCTTGCTGATATTGCGGGTTTAGTTTTTCAAATAAACCACTGCTGCGCTTAAATACTTCAAGCCCCATAGAGTTTACAAAGTCTTCAATGGTTTCAACATCAAGCACACCTGCATTAATACCCTCAAGCGCTTCTTTACTTACCGTTAGCAGCGGTTTGTCTGATTCACTTTGTTGAATATCAAATAAATCAGCCAGCATTTTATCAAGCTTTATTGTATTAATGGGTTTAGCAAGCGCCCCTTGCACCGAAATGCCTTCTAAGTCTTCTTCGGCGCTACGTACATTCGCTGTAAGCGCAACGATAGGTAATTTATCAAAATGGCTATCGGCACGTATTTGTCTTGCCACCTCATCACCATTTATATCGGGCAGTTGCATATCAAGTAGTACTAAATCTAGCTCGTCTTCGGTTTCTACAAACGAGAGTGCATCTTCACCCGTTTCGGCCCAAATTACTTCATGGCCGCGCTGCTCTAACAGGTTAGTTGCAATTTCGGCATTTAATGGTACATCCTCTACAAGTAAAATATATAAACCTCTACCGGCATAGCTTTGTTCGGTAGGCGCTACACATAAGCTAAGCGGTATGTGTACTGTAAAGCAGCTGCCTTCACCTTCTGTACTGGTTACCGAAATAGTGCCTTTCATTGCACTGACCAACGCTTTGGTTACGGCTAAACCAATGCCTGAGCCAATCGCGTTTTTACCGCTTAAATCTGGGGCTTTGTAGTACATATCAAATATGCGCGAGAGTTGATCCTCTGGGATCCCCTGCCCTGTGTCTGATATTTTAAGTTCAAGCCACGGCCCGTCGTTACGCTCTTCTCGGCTACATGTGAGTTTTACCTCGCCATGCTGGGTAAACTTAACGGCATTATTAATTAAGTTCCATACCACTTGGCGTAAACGCGTTGGGTCTAGGAGTGCGTAAACATCTAATGTGCCATTTCGCTCAATTGAAAATTCAAGCTCTTTTTGTTCAGCAATTAAGCCGGCAAAGTTCACTACATCGTTAATAAAGTCTGAAACGTTAATAGAGTCGGTTGCTATATCTAACTGCTCTCGGTCTATTTTATCTAAATCTATAATATCGTTAAAAATATTACCTAAGGTTTCAGCGCTCGAAAACACCGTATTACACCAACTGCGTTGCTGTTTATTAAGCTCTGTATCAAGTAGCATTCGGGTTAAGCCTACAATGCCATTTAATGGCGTGCGCAGCTCATGGCTAAGCGTTGCTATAAACTTACCTTTATCCTTATAGGCTGTTTCAAGCGCTTGTGCTGCTTCTTTACGGCTGGTTATATCACGCCCAAATGCAAGCAAACCTATGTAATCACCTTGATCGTTTATAAACGGTAATTTACGCAGCTCAAACCAACGATTTTCGCCATTAACCATATATTCAACATCAATTGTCAGCGCTTGATGCGTTTGCTCTACTTGTTTATCGGTTCTGAGTACTTCTGCTAAAAAGTAGCTTGGGAAAATCTGCTCCACTGTTTTACCAATTAGTTCAGCGCTGGTTTTGCCCATAACCTCTTCAAACATCTTATTACAGCCGGCAAACACGCCGTTGTTATCTCGGTAATAAAATAAATCGGGGGAAGAGTCGACAATAGAGCGAAGGAGCATGCCTTGCTGAGCAAGTTCTTGTTGTGTTTTTTTACGCTCTGCTATTTCGCGGCGAAGCTCTTCAATGGCGCGATGCTTGGCATGAAAAGCCATTTTTCGCTCATCTATTTCAATGTTGAGGCGGTTGATATTATCTTTTAATGTTTGGTTTAACAGCTTTTCTTGTTTTGTGGCGCTGTCTAAATAAGCGTATGAGGCATCTAATTGTCTAATCGAGTTGAGTAAAATACTGATCATAAACGGAGATACAACCGCGGTAAAAAATACCACCGCTAAAATATCAACTAAATTAACCTCACCCAGTGCCACATAATAAAACATACTCGACAATATAAGCGACACGCCTAATAAAAGCGCGTAGCACATTGCCGCGGTTTTTAACTCACCAAAGCGAGTTATTAAACTAGAAAGTACTCGAGCCCAAGGGCTCAAAGAAGAATCGGTCATAGGTCAGTGTATCTCGTTACTAGGCATAAATAAAAAGTGCCTATTAATAGTCAAACGCATTTTGCAGCAGATTTTAGCATTTTTCTATTAGCTATATTCATGTTGTGCGACAAAAACAGAAAATTTTCATGTTTACTTTTGCCTACTTGTTAAACTCATCATTTCAGCAATAAATTATTTAGTGTAAAATGCTGCGCTTTATTATGACCAATAACGAGTAGCGCACATGCAAACCAACATGCCCGATATAGCTGATACGGCTCCCGCCTTACAAACAGGTAAGTTAGACTGGGTTGGTATGGGCGAAATAGAACTGCCATTTATTTTTGAATCGAAAGATTTAGCACCCGTTACCGTTAACGCAAAAGCGCGTGCCTTTGTTAATTTGCATAAAGAAGACGCTAAAGGCATTCATATGTCGCGTTTATTTTTAGCGCTTGATTTACTCTCAACAGAGCAACAAGTTAACCCACAAACTTTAGCTCAAGCACTCGATACCTTTATCACCAGCCACGAAGGATTAAGTGACAAAGCCCAAATAGAGTTTAAATTTGAGTTACCGCTGCGTCGTAAATCGTTATTAAGCGGTAAAGCAGGTTGGAAAAGCTACCCAATTACCCTAACCAGCACTATTGAAAATAGCGTAATTAGCTACGAGCTAAGCGTTGATGTTACTTATTCATCAACCTGTCCATGCTCTGCAGCACTTGCTCGCCAGCTTATTCAGAATGCTTTTAGCGAAAAGTTTAACCAAGAAACACTTAATCAAAAAGACGTTTTAGCATGGCTAGGTACAACGCAGGGTATTGTGGCAACGCCTCACTCACAGCGTTCAATTGCAAACGTTAAAGTAAAGCTAGACAACACAATTAGTGAATTTGACGTAGTAAATTTAATTGATACATTAGAAGCTGAGCTAAAAACCCCGGTACAAGCGGCAGTAAAACGTGAAGATGAGCAAGAATTTGCCCGCCTTAACGGTCAAAATTTAATGTTTTGTGAAGATGCTGCACGTAAAATTAAAGCGGTTCTTGAAAACGATAACTTTAGTGATTACTGGCTGCAAATTAATCATTACGAATCACTCCATGCGCATGATGCAGTCGCTATTGCCGTTAAAGGAATTGAGGGCGGTTTCAAAGCCTAACAGCCCTGCTGCATCAATAATAAATACATACGGTAATTAGCCATAACAACCAATTTTTAGGCACGTAAATTGCTTTACTTGAGCAGTGTCAATTTGTTGTTATGGAGTTACCGTATGGAATTCGCTTTATTATCAATTTTAGTATTAGTGGTTGGGGCCTCTGTGGTTGCGTCAAAATTTAGTGATGATGGCGGCAATCCCTATCCTTTTACCCGCAAACAAACCGTGTTTACACAGGTTGAGGGTGCATTTTTAAATCTTTTAGAGCGTGCGGTAGGCGATCAATACAAAATTGTGAGCCGCGTCAAACTCATCGATGTAATCGACTGCAAGCAAGGCCTCTCTGCTAAATCAAAACGTGCAGCTTTAGCTAAAGCTAAAAATAAGCAACTCGATTTTGTGCTGGTAGATAAAGAAAAAATGACGATAGTGGCTGCGGTCGATTTAGTTAACAACGCCAATAAAGATGGCCACAAAGCCCAGCGCGACTGGTTTGTAAACGGCGCTTTAGAATCTGCTGGCATTCCACATATTCGTATGAAAGTAAAATCAGGCTACCGCCCTTCTGAGGTGCGCGATGCAATTATGTTTAAATTAGGCAAACCTGCAGCGGTGCAATCGGCTCGTCCAACACGTAATCGTGTAAGTAAACCTGCGGTATTGTCACCTTCTCAGGCTAAAGCGCAAACCACTGCGTTAGCCGAAATTTAAAATAGAATTAAATACTCTCCTAAAAGTATTTAAAGCGAGCCGTAAAACAGCTCGCTTTTTTGTTTTTTATTGCTAACTTCACGTATAATCTACGTATTCAAACTCAGGAATCAAACACTATGAATGTTGGTATTATTGGCGCAATGGAGCCAGAAGTTAAAATTTTACGTGAAGCAATGCAAAACCCACAAGTGCTAACAAAAGCAGGGTTTACCTTTTACACAGGCGAATTAGCAGGTAATACAGTAACACTTGTGCAATCGGGTATTGGTAAAGTGGCCTCAACGATTGCAACCACGTTATTAATTGATAACTTTAATCCTGACTGTGTTATCAACACAGGTTCTGCCGGTGGCTTTGATCCCTCTTTAAGTGTTGGCGATGTTGTTATCTCTTCAGAAGTTCGCCATCACGATGTAGATGTAACCGCTTTTGGCTACGAAATTGGCCAAGTTCCACAAATGCCAGCAGGCTTTGCCGCACACCCAAAACTAGTTGAAGCTGCCGAGCAAACCATTGCGCAAATTAGCGAAGTAAAAACCTTAGTAGGCTTAATTTGTACGGGTGATTCATTTATGTGTGATCCAGTGCGAATTGATAAAGCACGCAGCGACTTTCCTACAATGCTTGCAGTAGAAATGGAAGGCGCATCTATTGCACAAACGTGTTTTGCGCTTAATACGCCATTTGTGGTTATTCGCTCTATGTCTGACATTGCCGGTAAAGAGTCGCCGCAATCGTTTGAAGAATACTTAGAGACTGCATCAATCAACTCATCAAAAATGGTTGTTGCACTATTGGAAAAACTAACAAAAGTTACGCTGTAAATGCTAAGCAATATTGTTCAAAACCATTTGGACTTTATTGCCTTTTTTGTGGCGCTCATTGCTGAGCGCTTTTTCCCGTTAAAAAGCTGGTATCACCCTAATACAGTATTAACCGCTATATTTAGTGCTATAGGAAAACGAGTTTATAAACCAAGTGAGCCTAAAAGTTACCTTTATTTAGCCTCCACTCTTGCCTGTACGCTAGTTTTAAGCGTTATTCTTATTATTATTGTGTTACTGCTTGAATTTGCCTTTTATCCTGAGCTGCTCGCGGGCCTCATTTTATATTTGTGCCTAGAAAGCAAAGCGATTGAAAAAAAAGCCCTGCGTGTTGCAAAGTTAGTAAAACAAAACCAAAAATCTACCGCGCGTGAACTCGTAAAGCCACTGCTTGCCCGAGAGGTCAATAAGCTCTCAGCGCCAGGTATTATTAAAGCCTTAATTGAAAGCTTAATTTTACGAACTGCCCGTAATTACTTTACCGTTATATTTATATTTTTATTACTTGGGCCAATTGCCACTTTAGCGTATCGGCTACTGACTTTAATGCAGCATGCTTGGCGCGCCGATATATCACCTAATAGCCACTTTTTAAAACCGCTTAAAATACTTTTGTTTATAATCGAATTTATCCCCGTACGCTTACTTGCATTAACCATTGCCGCAAGCAAAGCCAGTAAACAAAGTATGCATTACATAAAGCACTATGGCAGACACTTTTATCAAACAAATACAGGGTGGATTTTAAGTGTGTGCTCCGCCTCTATTGGCGTACAGCTAGGCGGCCCTGCGGTTTATTTTGGTAAGCGTTTTAATAAAATGCGTATTGGAACCGAGCGACTCCCAAAAGCCGAAGACGTACCCGTGATTATAAATAGATTAAATCAAGCGCGTGCATTTTGGCTGTTAGTTATTATCAGTATTGAGATATTAAAGCTGATTTAGTGGTTTTTTAGCAGCCAAAATACGCGCACAAAAAAACCAGCCTAAGCTGGTTTTTTAGTTTTAACTGCGCTTACGCTACAGTAATGTTGGCAAACTTACGCTTACCTACTTGGTAAATAGCGGTCGTGCCTTTTACTACTTCAAGTTTTGTATCAGTGATTTTATCTTCACCGTTAAGTTTTACTGCACCTTGCTTAATCATGCGCATTGCTTCAGAAGTACTGGCTACTAAATTAGCTTCTTTAAGTAAGTTAGCAATTAAAATACCTTCTTCTGCAATGGTAATTGTCAGCTCAGGGATTTCATCAGGTAGCGCTTTTTTCTGAAAACGTTTGATAAAGTCATCGTGTGCGGCTTGCGCAGCTTCTTCACTGTGAAAACGTGCAATTAACTCTTTCGCCAGCTCAATCTTAATATCACGCGGGTTAGTGCCCTGCTCTACGCGTTGTTTTTGCGCTGCAATTTCTTCGATTGATAAGCTGCTTAGTAAGTCGTAATAGCGCCACATAAGTACGTCGCTAATCGACATTACTTTACCAAACATATCGTTTGGCGCATCAGTAATACCAATGTAATTACCAAGCGACTTAGACATTTTTTGAACGCCGTCAGTACCTTCAAGTAATGGCATCATTAATACTGTTTGAGGCTTTTGGCCTTCTACTTTTTGAAGCTCGCGGCCCATTAAAAGGTTAAAGCGCTGATCAGTACCACCAAGCTCTACGTCTGACTCAAGTGCAACCGAATCCCAGCCTTGTACGAGTGGGTATAAAAATTCGTGAATTGCAATGGGTTGTCCGTTGCCGTAACGCTTTTTAAAGTCGTCACGCTCTAGCATACGCGCTACAGTTTGATTAGCTGCAAGTTTGATCATACCTGCTGCGCCCAGGTTTTCCATCCACGAAGAATTAAACGCAACGGTGGTTTTAGCTGGGTCTAAAATCTTAAAAACTTGCTCTTTATAAGTCTCAGCATTGGCAAGTACATCTTCACGGGTCAGTGGTTTACGTGTTACATTTTTGCCTGTTGGATCGCCAATCATGCCGGTAAAGTCACCAATTAAGAAAATAACCTCATGACCTAAATCTTGAAAGGTTTTCATTTTATTAATTAGTACAGTGTGACCTAAATGTAAGTCTGGCGCGGTAGGATCGAAACCGGCTTTAATTTTTAACTTTTTGCCCGACTTTAGTTTTTCAACTAATTCGTCTTCAATTAATATCTCTTCTGCACCGCGTTTTATCTCTGCTAGAGCGGTTTGTAAATCCACTGTGTATTACTCCAAAATTCTGCCAACGAAGGGGCAACTAGATGACTTGCTACATAAGGGTTTAAAACAGATTTAAACCAAAAGCACTTATGTTGCTAACATAACAAATTTCTACCTAATTAAAACAATTTTTTATGCGAATAATGCAACTAAACTCAATAAGCTTAGTCTCACTGTGTTAGGCAATTAGAAATGGTGTTTAAACGCCGATTTTAGCGTACTTTAGAATCAGTTTAAATCGATAAACTTAAACAACTATAAATTGTCATTTTACTAACATTTGCGGGGCTTTTAGCTTTATTTACTAGTATTCGTACCTTATTACGTATATCCTGCATTAATATATATTTTATTTTCACGACAGCAGAAAAGGCACGTTATGGTTCACGTGGTTAACACGCTTCCCAAAAAACACAAATTGCTTATTCTAGGTTTGGTTTCTGCTATTGTTGGCTTAGCCTTTCTTCCTTCAGAAAAAGCGACTGCATCCAAAGACAATAGTGCAAATGCACTAGAAATTGGTAAGCGTTACGAGTTACAAGTTAAAGTTGAAGACAACGAAAAATTAACTGAATTAAATTCGCCAGAAGCAGCAGAAAAGCTGCCAGAATACGACTTAGTCGATCATCAAGTTAAAAACGGCGATAATTTAGCAATTATCTTCAAGCGTGCTGGCTTTTCAGCGCAAACGCTTCACAAGCTAATTAACACCAATGCTGAAACACGCAAACTAACTAAAATTCACCCAGGTGAAATACTTAGTTTTGCAACAGCAGAAAACGGTGATTTAGCTCAGCTTCGTTATGTTATTTCAAAAACAGATACTTTGTTTGTTACCTTAAATGACGAAGGTAATTACGACACATCAATAGATAGCAAAGAAATAGAAACACTGAGCAAAACAGCCGGTGGCGAAATTTCTAGCAGCTTTTGGACCTCAGCGATTGCTGCAGGCTTAAGCGAGCGCCAAATAATGAACTTTGCTGATATATTTGGTTGGGATGTGGATTTTGCCAACGATATTCGTAAGGGCGATCAGTTTGGGCTAATTTACGAGTCGCATTATGTTGATGGCGAGTTTATTGGCACTGGTAAAATTATTGCTGCAGAATTTATAAACCAAGGCCAGCGTTATGCGGCTATTCGCCATACCGACGGCAGCTTTTATACGCCTGAAGGGCGCAGCATGAAAAAAGCATTTTTACGTGCGCCGGTAAACTTTAAATATATTAGCTCGAGCTTTAACCCACGTCGCTTACATCCGGTAACAGGGCAAGTAAGAGCGCACCGTGGTATTGATTACGCAGCACGTACAGGCACTCCGGTTGTAGCCTCGGGTAACGGTAAAGTAATTAAAGCAGGTTACAGTAAGTACAATGGTAACTACGTATTTATAAGCCATGGCACACAGTACGTAACTAAGTACTTACACCTTAACAAAAAGCTTGTTAAAACAGGCCAAAAGGTTAAACAAGGTGACAAAATTGGTACCGTGGGTTCTACCGGCCGTGTAACAGGCGCGCACCTACACTACGAATTTTTAGTAAATGGTGTACACCGTAATCCTAAAACCGTTAAGTTACCTAAGTCTGAGCCATTACCACGCTCTGAACTTGCTAAGTTTAAACCTATTGCCGAAAACTTTATTGCACAGCTTGAACGCAATCGCGAATTACAGCTAGCACTTAAGTAACGTATAAGTTATAGATACTAAAAAAGCCTTTGTAGGGTTAACCTACAAAGGCTTTTTTGTGTTTTTTATTAATTTATTAGTTTATTAGTTCATTAATTCATTAATACATAAATTAGCTGTACGACTAAAGAAACCATAACCAGCGGCCAAATATATTTGCTGTATTTGGTTGCGCCATCCAACCCCATTTTTCCTTGGTACTTTTCAAGCAAAGGTATCAGCACTGCAAGAGCGACAAACAAGCAAATTAAAATAACAAATATATTCATTCCTAAACCTTAATTATGGTAATTCATGGCCTTTGGCACTTACATACAATGCATACCAATGTTCGCGACTTAACGTAACATTTAGCGCACCGCATGACGCTGCAATACGCTCAACGTTCGTTGTGCCAATAATTGGCTGTATTAATGCAGGGTGGCGTAATAACCAAGCTAAAACAATTGCCTCAGGCGTTGTATCGTAAAGTGCAGCAAGCTTATTTACGAGTATGCTGGTATTTATATCGGCTTGCGATGCATTTGTTAAATCGCCCCCTGTGTATAGCCCTTGGCATAAACTCCCCCAGCTTTGTATTTGAATATCAAAGTGGCGGCAATACTCAACACTGCCCGGTGTAAAGTTAAGATCTTTTCCATCTGCATTACCTGCATAAACACCTTCATCAACAAATTGATGTTTTTGTAAACTTGCTTCAATTTGATTAGCAACAATAGGCATATCTAAGGCATGTTGTAAAAAGTTCATTTGGTGCTGCTGCATGTTTGATACGGCAAAATTACGTACTTTGCCGCTTTCTTGTAGGCAGCTAAATACTTGTGCAATTTCTTCTACTTCCATTAGCGGATCAGGGCGATGAAGCATAAGCACATCAAGATAATCGGTGTTTAAACGTTTAAGTGAACCTTCAACTGACTCTTCAATCCACTTGGCCGAAAAGTCGTAACGCTTGGGGCCTTTATCATCTTCAAAGCGTATACCGCATTTAGATTGAATATACATGTGCTCGCGCAGCTCTGGTCGCTCAGCTAGTGCTTGGCCAAATACCTGCTCGGCTTTGCCAAAGGTATAAATATCGGCGTGATCAAAAAAGTTAATGCCGCCAGCTATGGCTGCATCAATACACTCGTGAGTTTGCTTTAAGTGAGCCTTAGTAATGGCGTCTTTATTCCAACCACCGCCTAGGCCCATACAGCCAAAAACGAGTCTACTAACATGAGGTAAATATTTTGCCAAAGGGGTGTGAAGCATGATGACTATCCTTATTAGTGTGCATAGCCCTCACTGTAAACAAAAACACGTCTGCAAACAAACTTTAATACGTGCAGTTTTATAGGCATAAAAAAAGCGCAGTAAACTGCGCTAATCGGTTGGATTAAATCCTAAATACTAGCCAACAAGCGCCAGTAATATACCTGCGGCTACGGCACTTCCTAGCACCCCAGCTACGTTTGGCCCCATAGCATGCATAAGTAAAAAGTTATGTGGGTTATTCTCAAGCCCAACTTTATTAACTACACGCGCCGCCATCGGTACTGCCGATACACCCGCAGCACCAATTAAAGGGTTAATAGGTGTTTTAGAAAGCTTGTTAAGGCCTTTTGCCATAAACACACCCGATGCTGTACCAATAGCAAATGCCAGCGCACCGAGCACCAAAATACCAATGGTTTCTACAGTTAAAAACTGATCAGCCGCTAGTTTAGAGCCTACTGCCAAACCTAAAAATATCGTGGTTATATTAATAATTTCGTTTTGGGCACTGTTACTAAGCCTATCTACAACACCAGACTCACGCATTAAATTACCTAAACAGAACATGCCTACTAAGGGAATAGCCGCTGGTAAAAACATAGCGGTTAAGCTCAGTACCATTAAAGGAAATACTATTTTCTCTTTTTTAGATACTTTGCGCAGCTCTGGCATTTTAATAGCACGCTCATCAGGTGTAGTTAATGCGCGCATAATTGGCGGCTGAATAATTGGCACTAACGCCATGTAAGAATAAGCAGCAACCGCAATGGCACCTAGTAAATCAGGGGCAAGCTTAGATGCTAAAAATATGGCTGTAGGGCCATCGGCACCACCAATAATGGCAATGGCTGAGGCATCTTGTAAGCTAAATTCAAAGCCAGGTACATAGTTTAATAAAATTGCCCCAAACAAGGTGGCAAAAATACCAAACTGCGCGGCTGCACCCAGTAATAACATACGCGGGTTGGCAATAAGCGCACTAAAATCGGTTAGCGCCCCTACTCCCATAAAAATTAATAAAGGGAAGATCCCCGTATCAATACCTACGTAATACACGTAATAAAGCAAACCACCTGGGTCAGAAAGCCCAGCAACCGGAATATTAGTCAGTATTGCGCCAAAGCCAATAGGCAGCAGTAATAGGGGTTCAAAGTTTTTAGCAATGGCTAAAAACAACAACAAACACCCTACCGCAATCATTATTAAGCCAGGAAACGTAAAGTTAGCAATGCCGGTAGCATGCCAAAGATTTAAAAGACCTTCCATTAAAGCTACTCCTACGCCATCGCTATAATTGCATCGCCCGTTGTCACAGCATCACCTTCAGACACTAAGACCTCAGCCACAGTACCTGAGTGCATTGCACGAACCTCGGTTTCCATTTTCATCGCTTCCATAATAACAACCACATCGCCTTCGTTTACGGCTTGGCCTGCTTTTACTTTTACTTTAAAAATATTACCTGCCAGTGGCGCATTCAGTGTTTCACCTGATGCAACCGATGCTGATTGTGGTAAGTGCTCTGAATCTTTTAGCGTTACCTCTTTAAGCTCGCCACCTTGCGCAACCACTACATCGTAAACTTTACCGTCAACTTTAACGCTGTATTGCTCAGCGCTAACACCTTTGTTATTTGCAGGTTTTGCTGCAGGCTTAGCGTTTGCATCATCAGCACTTGGCACTGCTTCAAAGGCATCTGGGTTGTTGCGATTTTTAATAAATTTAAGGCCAACCTGTGGGAATAATGCATAGGTAAGCACATCATCTATTTGCTCATCAGCAAGTGTTAAACCTTGTTCTTGCGCTTCTTTTTGCAGCTCTGCTTCAAGCGATGCAAGCTCTGGGGCTATATTATCTGCAGGGCGACACGTAATAACCTCGCTGCCATCAAGCACTCGCTCTTGCAGCTCTTTGTTCATAGGTGCAGGTGTTAAACCATACTCGCCTTTTAAAACACCGGCGGTTTCTTTGGTAATTGTTTTATAACGCTCACCCGTAAGCACATTTAGTACTGCTTGTGTGCCTACAATTTGCGATGTTGGAGTAACTAGCGGAATAAAACCTAAATCTTCACGCACGCGTGGGATCTCAAGTAATACTTCATTTAGCTTATCTGCTGCGCCTTGCTCTTTCAGTTGGTTTTCCATGTTGGTTAACATGCCACCAGGTACTTGCGCGAGTAAAATACGGCCATCAACACCTTTAAGGCTCCCCTCAAAGGCGGCGTACTTTTTACGTACATCTCTAAAATAAGCCGCTATTTCTTCTAGCTGGTTTAAATCTAATTCGGTATCGCGGGGCGTTCCTTCAACAATCGCTACAATGGTTTCTGTAGCTGAATGACCGTAAGTCATACTCATTGAAGAAATAGCGGTATCAAGCATATCAATGCCTGCATCAATGGCTTTTTGATATGTAGCAGTACTTAAACCTGTGGTTGCATGGCACTGCATAGCAATAGGGATAGAAACGGTTTCTTTTAGCCCTTTAATAAGTTGCTCTGCATCGTATGGTTTTAATAAGCCAGCCATATCTTTAATACAAATAGAGTGACAACCTAAATCCTCTAGCTGTTTCGCAAGGGTTAACCACATATCAAGGGTATGCACTGGGCTTACAGTATAAGAAATAGTGCCTTGCGCGTGTGCTCCTACTTTTACAGCCGCTTTAATTGCCGTTTCTAAGTTACGTACATCGTTCATGGCGTCAAAAATACGAAATACATCTACACCATTTTTGTGGGCACGCTCTACAAACTTTTCTACCACGTCATCGGCATAGTGGCGGTAACCCAATAAATTTTGCCCGCGCAATAGCATTTGTTGTTTAGTATTAGGCATTGCTTTTTTAAGGGCACGAATACGCTCCCACGGATCTTCACCTAAATAACGAATACACGAATCAAACGTAGCGCCGCCCCACGACTCAATAGACCAATAACCGGCATCATCAAGTTTGTTAGCAATAGGGAGCATGTCATCTAAGCGCATACGGGTTGCAAGTAAAGACTGATGAGCATCGCGTAAAACAAGTTCTGTTAATTTTAATTTAGCCATGTGTGCCTCTTATTTATTATTTGATTTGTACTGAGCAATGGCAGCACTAATAGCAGCGATGTGCTCGTTTGGCACACCTTGAGATTTTAAAGATGGTGATTTAACCGGTATTGCAACTTCAGCCTCGTCAAAACGAGCAACCAAGTTAGACATGAGTGACACAGCACCAATCAATATTGAAAGAAATACAAACACGCCCACCATGCCCGTCAGCATCAAGCTACCTGCGGTTGTGAGTACAGCTCCTATATCCATTTTTCTCCCCCTGCACTATATAGCGATATAAAAAACCGCTTTATTTAAATAATTATTCACCGAATGATAACAAAACTTTTAACTTTGTCCACCACCTGTCAATTGGTAAAACCAATTAAAATTAAACTAACATACAGTCACAATAGTTAACATAGCTAATACTGGGTTAAATTGGCTTAGATATAGATGATAAAAATAACCGTTATAGGCAAAGGTTATATGGTTAAACCCAAAACAACTTAAAAACCATAAAAAATAGTAAGTTAAACGGCAGGTAAAAAATCAGTTTGGGCTAAAATGTAAATTGGTCTTACCAAGACTAGTAAAGCAGCGCGCAAAAAATATTTATTTTTTTACTCTCTTTACAATAGTGTGAATAAGTTACATCGTTAAACGTAAAACTTACCAATCCTAGATTTACAACCTTCGCTCAAAAAACCATAACATATTGAAAATTAATAAAATTAAACTCTGGCACGCAACTGGCATTATTACTTTCGAACGAATTTGATAACCAAGGAGAAAACAATGTTACGCTGGACAATTACATTTTTAGTTATTGCTTTAATCGCTGCAGTGTTAGGTTTTGGTGGTATCGCAGGTGCCGCAGCTGGTATAGCAAAAATTATATTCTTTATCTTTTTAGTACTTTTAGTGATTTCTTTAGTTTCAGGTGCGCTGCGCGGTAAATCGCCCAGGTAGCTACTAACATACTTAAAACACTAAACAATCAACATATACAAGGAATTACATTATGAACACAACAACTTTAAAAGCAGCACTAATCGCCGTATTTGCAGGTTTCTTTATGATGGGTTGTGAAGACAACCACGCAGAAGAAGCAGGTGAGCGTATTGATGAAGCAGTAACTGACGTGCAAAACTCTGTTGAAGATGCATGTGAAAATGTTAAAGAAGGCGTTAACGCAGAAGAAACTAACTGTTAATCTGTTTGGTAACGTAAAAAACGGCTTTTAATAAGCCGTTTTTTTGTGCGCTAACAAAAAGCGGCTTCTAACTCTTATAATGCATAGCCTACATTAACGGGTGTGATTTTTACGCTAGCTTGTTAAAATAGCGAAAACTATTACTTATTAGCAATTATGGCACTGACCACCACATACACACTCGATAAACCCTACTACTACGAATGCTTTGACGAGTCCCACTCTTATAGTAAAGCAGCCAAGCCAAAGTATTTTTTGCTGGCATTACTGGTGTGCTTAGGTTTAATTAGTATTTACGCTATGGACGATCATTACCTAGGTACATTTTTAATAATGCTAGGTGTATTAGAATGCGTTGCCTTTTATTACCGCAGGCCTTGGTGGGTTACGCGCCAAATGTTTAGTCGTGCTTCGGGCTCAACGGTTACTCTTTCGTTTACCGATGACGCTATTAGCACCGAAAACCACTATAAAAGCCATACATTTAAGTGGGCAGAAATAACCCATATTATTAAAACTAACCACGGCTACTTAGTGCACCATAATAAAGGTATGCAATATATTTCTAGCAGTGTATTAACCGATGAAATGCGCGATTTTATAAACAAAAAAGCCACTCAGTGAGTGGCTTTTGGTATAGCTAAGTGCATTACTCAGCTAAGTATACGTGTTGATTAAGCATTGCCCGGATTAGGGTTAGACTTTTCAGCTTGTATACGCATGTAAATCTCTTCACGATGCACTGAAACGTCTTTAGGTGCGTTAACACCAATTCGAACTTGATTTCCTTTAACACCTAATACAGTAACAGTTACTTCGTCACCAATCATTAGGGTTTCACCTACTCTACGAGTTAGTATTAGCATTCTCTTGCTCCCATGTTCCAATAAATTATAAGATTCCGCTTGACCATTTTAATGAAAAATTGATTGAAAAGTAAGTAAAAACTCCCAAACTATCCATTTTCTGTTAAAAATTCTGAGTGTAACGCTCTTACTGCTAGTTCTAAATACTTCTCGTCGATTAAAACCGATACCTTGATTTCAGACGTCGATACTAAAACTATGTGTATGCCTTCTTGCGCCAATGCATCAAAAAATTGATGCGCTACACCACTGTGAGACTTCATTCCTATGCCAACAGCCGACACTTTTGCAACTGTTGTATCACTAGAAATGCTATCAGCCTGCAGATTTACCTGTTGTTGAGTTAGTAAATCGTGTGCTTGCAAATAGTCATTTGAATGCACAGTAAAAGCATAGTCTATTTTTTCAAAGTTATGATTAACTTGACTAATCATATCTATTTCGATGCCATTTTCTGCAAAAAGTTTCAAAATTTTTGTAAGAGAATGAACACAGTATGGTACGCCATGTACCTTTATCAAGCATTCGTCACGATTAAACGCAATCCCCGACACAACCTTTGTTGGCATATCGCTCTCCTCAAAACTTATTAGCGTTCCTTCATCGGGCTCAAAACTCGAAAGTACCCTTAGCGGCATTTTATGATTACCAGCCGACTCAACAGCACGAATATGCAATACTTTTGCGCCTAAGCTTGCCAGCTCTAGCATTTCGGCAAACGTTACATGGCGCATTCGCTGTGCGTTTGGTTCTACACGAGGATCAGTAGTGTATACGCCATCAACGTCGGTATAGATCTGACATTCATCGGCTTTTATTGCCGCGGCTATCTCTACCGCAGAGGTATCGGTGCCGCCACGTCCAAGGGTTGTAATATTGCCCTCTACATCGCGCCCCTGAAAACCGGCAATAATCGCAATCCGATTATGCTCAAGCTCATGCTTTAAACGCGTCGCAGCAACCTCTTCAATACGGGCTTTACCAAACATGTTATCGGTTTGAATATTAACCTGATCGGCTAGTAGGCTTACAGCCGAATGGCCACGTTTTATAATAGCCATAGCAAGGAGCGAAACAGAAACCTGTTCTCCAGTGCTAATAAGTACGTCTAATTCTCGGCTACTCGGGCGAGTATCTATTTGCTTGGCGAGGTTAATTAAGCGGTTGGTTTCTCCCGACATGGCCGAAAGAACCACAACCACTTGATGACCTTGCTGCTTAGTTTTAACAACAAGGTCGGCGACCGCTTCTATTCGCTCAATAGAGCCAACCGAAGTGCCGCCAAACTTTTGGACAATAAGTGCCACGTAAGCTTAAACTTTCTCACTTACCCAGGCAGCCACGCTTTCAAGCGCGGCGTTTAGGTTTTCAGGCTGTGAGCCACCCGCTTGTGCCATATCAGGACGACCGCCCCCTTTGCCGCCTACTTGGCCTGCCATGTGGTTTACAAGCTCACCGGCTTTAACTTTACCGGTTAAATCTTTCGTTACACCGGCAATTAGGCTTACTTTTTCGCCGCTGGCAACACCCAGTGCAATAACACCTGAGCCAATCTTGTTTTTAAGGTCGTCAACCATACCACGAAGCGCTTTAGATTCAGTTCCTTCAACGTTTGCCACTAGTAGCTTAACGCCATTAATTTCAACAATCGAATCAAGTAAAGACGCACCCGCTGCACTGGCTAGCTTATCGTTAAGCTGTGCAATTTGCTTTTCAAGGCCTTTAGACTTTTCAAGAAGCGCAGTTACTTTTTCAAGTACCGATGCGCTATCACCTTTTACCAGCGCCGCTACATCGTTTAGCTGTTTTTCTTGCTCGCTTACATACGCCACTGCATCTGCGCCTGTTACAGCTTCAATACGGCGTACGCCTGCAGCAATACCGCTTTCAGATACAATTTTAAATAAGCCAATATCACCCGCGCGCTCTACGTGCGTACCGCCACACAGTTCAATTGAGTAATCGCCAATGGTTACAACGCGTACTTCATCGTCGTACTTTTCGCCAAACAGCGCCATTGCCCCTTTTGCTTTAGCGTCATCAATCGCCATAAGCTCAGTGTTTAGGGCAAAGTTACGACGAATTTCATCGTTAACTACTCGCTCAATTTCACGTAGTTCGTCTTTAGTAACCGCTTCAAAGTGCGAGAAGTCAAAACGTAAACGTTCAGGCTCAACCAGCGAGCCTTTTTGGCTTACGTGTTCACCTAATAATTGGCGCAGTGCTTCGTGTAAAATATGCGTAGCTGTGTGATTTTTCTTAATACGTTCACGACGGGCATCATCAATAGTTGCATCTACTTTATCGTTAACCGCAATGCGCCCTTGTACGCTACCGTGGTGCGCAAACGCATTACCCAGCTTAGTAGTGTTAGTTACTGTAAACTCGCCACCTGCAACAGTAATGGTACCGGTATCGCCTGTTTGGCCACCAGATTCTGCATAAAATGGCGTATGGTTAAGTACCACAATGCCTTGTTGGCCGTCTTCTAAAATAGAAACCGACTCACCATTTGCAAACACTTCTACTACTGTAGCGCTATGATGTGTGCTGTCGTAGCCTTTAAACTCAGTGTGTTTTTCTGACTTTAATTGCTCGTTGTAATCGGCACCAAATTTACCCGCTTGCTGCGCTGTTTTACGCTGTACAGCCATGCACTCTTCAAAGCCTGCATGGTCTATTGTCATTTGGCGTTCACGGGCTACATCGGCCGTTAAATCAGCGGGGAAACCATAGGTGTCGTATAATTTGAATACTAAGTCACCAGGAATAACATCGCCTTTAAGCTCGCTTAGGCTCTCTTCTAAAATAGCTAAGCCACGCTCAAGGGTTTTACCAAATTGTTCTTCTTCAATGCGCAGTACTTTTTCGATAATTTCTTGCTGCTTTGCAAGCTCTGGGTAGGCTTGGCCCATTTGTTCAATAAGCGCTGCAACCAGTTTATAGAAAAACGCACCTTGTGCACCAAGCTTGTTACCATGGCGCACTGCACGACGAATAATACGACGCAATACATAACCACGGCCTTCGTTTGACGGCATAACACCATCAGAGATTAAAAACGCACACGAACGAATATGATCCGCCACAACGCGTAGCGACTTATCGTTTAAATCTTGTGCGTTAGTTACACTTGCCGCAGCTGCAATTAAGCCTTGGAACAAGTCGATTTCGTAGTTTGAATGCACGCCTTGTAAAATAGCAGCAATACGCTCAAGGCCCATACCTGTATCAACAGATTGTTTAGGCAGCGGCTCCATAGTACCGTCGCTTTGACGGTTGTACTGCATAAATACAAGGTTCCAAATTTCGATAAAGCGGTCGCCATCTTCTTCAGGCGAGCCCGGAGGACCACCCCAAATGTGCTCACCGTGATCGTAAAATATTTCAGAACACGGGCCACACGGGCCAGTATCGCCCATTGACCAAAAGTTATCTGAGGTAGCAATACGAATAATACGATCTTCGCTTAGGCCAATATCATTGTGCCAAAAGCCAAATGCATCTTCATCGTCGTGGTAAATAGTAACAAGTAGTTTTTCTTGTGGTAATTTAACAACCTCAGTTAAAAACTCCCACGCAAACTTAATAGCGTCTTGTTTAAAGTAATCGCCAAAACTAAAGTTACCTAGCATTTCAAAAAATGTATGGTGACGCGCTGTGTAACCTACGTTTTCTAAATCGTTATGTTTACCACCAGCACGCACACAACGCTGTGCACTTGTAGCACGCGTGTAAGGGCGAGTTTCGGCGCCTAAAAACACATCCTTAAAAGGAACCATACCGGCATTGTTAAATAACAACGTGGCATCGTTACCCGGAATAAGTGAAGCCGATTGGACAATTTGGTGCTGTTTGCTGGCAAAAAAGTCTAAAAACTGTTGCCTAAGTTGTGCCGTAGTCATGTGCTGCATGTGAAAATCTCACCTGTATTTACTGTGCTTGCATTGCAAAATCAATTTGTTCGTAGCTAAATCCTCGGTACATTAAGTAGCGCACGCGCTTAGCTTTATCTTTGTACTCGAGGTTGGCCGGTGTAGTTGAATACTTTTTGTTGTACGCTTCCTGCGCAAGCTCAAACCAGTCTATTTCAAGCTCTTCAACCACTCTTTCAAGTAGTGAACGGTCAATCCCTTTGCCTATGGCTTCGCTTTGAATGCGCTTTAAGCCATGGCCTTTAAAAATGTGTTTTCTGACAAACCCTTCGCAATAACGTTGCTCGTTAATAAAATTGTGCTCTTCGCACCAATTAAGCAGGGTTTCTATAAACTCGTCGCTGGCTTCTTTTTGCTGAAGCTTAAAGGTTAACTCACGGCGCGAATACTCTTGGCGCCCAAGTAACCACAGTACATAGTTTTTAAGTTTTTGTTTTAACTTATCATCCATTAAGCGTCAAAGCGCCCGCTTTGTTCACTGCTAAGTGGTTTAACATTGCTATCGTCACTTGGCGGTACAACTGGCATAAAAATAGCCTGATAAGATACAAAGAAACTAATGTAGCAAATTGGCATTAAAATCAACAGCGGTAAGAACGATAAGAACATAGAAAGCGCCATAAATAACACACAAATAATGCCAAAAACACTCAATGCGAACAGGTTATGATAAAAAACCAATAGCGAATTTTTAAGCGCCGTTAAAATGCGTTTTTCTTTACTAAAATAAATAAGCGGTACCGCGTAAGCAAACGCCATTAAATACACCGCCATTGCCACTAAAAATAGCACCACACTGGCGCCCGAAATACTATTTAAGGTTTGCTCAAGCGCAATGTTAGGATCAAGCCCCTCTTGGCTCATAATAGCCACCGCATCGGCAAATAGGCCATTAGCTAATAAGGCCATTAAAATACCCGCCCCCATTTGGTAAAGCGCTAAACGTAGCAGTCCTAAACGGTTACCTTTTGCGCTAAAGGGTTTGAGTATGTCGGCGAGCATAATTTTACCGCCCTGCTGCTTGCTAAGCACCGCCTGATAAAAGCCGGCGGTTAAAAAAGGCGTAGCAAGTGCCGCAACAACTTGCAGCAAAGGTAAAAATAACGACAGTATGCCCACTATGCCTATTAATAAGTGCATAACTACAAAGGTAAATGGCTGGGTTTTAAAAATATGCCAACCGGCTTTAAACCACTTTAGCCCGGCATCGGCTTTAAAAATTCGTAATTCGTTAGACATACTGGCTCTTAAATTAAACAAAACACGCCAAGTATAACTTGGCGTGAGGGGGGATTAACAGACACTACATGATTAAATAGTTAAGGTTTTTTAATTTTTTTAATATCTAACATATGTGCGCCGTGTTTTATTTTGGTTTCTAGGTAAGCTTTGTTACCTGTAAGGCCTGCTTTAATGTGCGCATGGGTACCAATAACGGTGTCTACTTCAATGCCGGCATCTTTTAATGCATTAAGCTTTTTAGGGTTATTGGTCATTAATTTAACGTGGCTTAAATTAAGTGCGTTGAGCATTAATACCGCGTCCGAAAAATCACGTAAGTCGTCAGCAAAACCTAAGTGATTATTAGCCTCGTAAGTGTTCATACCTTGAGATTGCAGCACGTAAGCATCAATTTTATTATATAAACCAATACCTCGGCCCTCTTGGCGTAAATACAATAACACCCCGCCTTGCTCGTGCATCATTTCAATACACTCATTTAACTGCTCGCCACAATCGCAGCGCGATGAATGAAACACATCACCGGTTAAACACTCAGAGTGCATGCGAATAAGCGGCACATTTTGATTTACATCAGCATTGTTAAATACAAACGCAACGTGTTCTTGGCCGTCTTTTAAGCCACTAAAAGACACTATTTCTGCGGGAATATCACTATTTTTGCCAACATTAAGCTGGGCTCTTGCTCTTACTTGCGCCACGACAAATCCAAATAATTAAATAACTACGACACCATAAGGTGATAATATCACAAATGTTTAAAGTTAGATCGTAGTACACTAGGTTTATGGCAAATATATGGCGATTACACAGCCTATTTTCAATCTTAATATGCAATAAACTCCCACTACCTAAGGCTATTTCCCCAAAACAATGACAAACTTGTACGCATTTGCTATTTTAATTTTATTACTTTTACCACGCTGCTTATACATTAAGTTAATACACCGCACCTATAAAAAGCTAAAACGGTGTTACCTTGTTATCTCAGTAGGCACTATTAGCACAGTTTAATAACGAAAATTAGTTACAGCTTAGTGCACATGGGTATTAGGTAATTAGTTAGTTTTATAAGCAAACGCCCACACAAAGAGTAATGAAAACTATTATCACTTGTGGTATTTTGTTTCTAGATTGAACACTAATAGGGATTATTATGAAAGCACAACACCTCGCCTTAGTTATCGGATTAACCTTTTCGCCTTTTGCAAGCCAGGCCAATGCAAGCCAAGTAAGCGATGATAAAGCCGCCTTTTCTGATGCATACCAAAGTTATTTAACGGCTGTTAAAAAAGACGAAAACATAGAGCAAGCGGCTAAACATGCCTATACTACAGGCCTTGCGCTTTATGGTGATAAAAGTGATAACACCGCAAGCCTTGCTATTAATTACGCCAAAGCAATTACAGCGCCGCGCTCTATCAACGACAAAAAAAATGTATCAGAGCAACGCTTCGAACTTTACTCGCAAGCCTATACAATACTGGCAAATAACCACGGTAAAAATGCAATAGAAACAATCGATGCCCTAATAGGCAAAGCGGAAAACACCAGCTCGGCCTATCAAGCCGATAACGATTACGACCGTATAATTGAGATTGCTAAAACACAAAACAACCCTAAATTCGTTGCCGACATGCAGTTTGAAGCAGCCTCGCTGCTTGCCAAAAAATTTGCTCATAAAAAATACCATAAAGCTAAAACGCTGCTTAACCAAGCCGATGACTACTACCGTAATAACTTAGACGACAACACCGTAGAGCGCATTAAAGCCGACTTTTTAATGGCGTCGTTTGCTCAAGGTAAGAAAAAATACAATGAAGCCATTGAACGACTAAACCATGTTGTATCGGTATTTGATAACAACTTAAGCTTTGATCACAGCGCTGAGCTTACTGCGCACTCAAAGCTTGTTAACCTTTACGAAAAAACAGGCCAAAGCGAACAAGCCACTAAGCATTGTTTAGCAATTGCTAAAATGGTGCCGTGGAAAAAAACACAAGAGCAAACACCTATATACCGCAAAAACCCTGAGTACCCACAAAACAAAGCACGCCAAATGCGAGATGGTATTGTCGTTGTTGAATTTGACGTAGATACCGCAGGCTTTGTTAAAAACCCAGAGGTAGTTAGCTCACAAGGGGGGAAAGAGTTTGAAAGGTCCGCACTTACAGCACTTAAAAAGTGGCGTTATGCACCAAAATTTGAAAACGGCCAACCCGTTGTTGCAAGTACGCAAGTACAGCTCGACTTTAAAATAGCCAGATAACACGCAAGGTATTATAGCGTCTTTTTTGTTCAGGTAGCTTTATTCAAAGCTTTGCGAGTATTTTATCGCTTGCGGCTTCAATTAAATCGAGCACATTTTCAAAGCCATCATCGCCGCCGTAGTATGGGTCGGGTATGGCGCTTTGGCTTTGCTCGCCGTATTCTAAAAACAATGCCAGCTTGTAATGTAAGTGGGTGGGGCATTGCGCTTTTAAGTCAGCTAAGTTTTGTGTGTCGGCCGCTAAAATTAAATCAAACTCAGTAAAATCGCTGCTGCGCACTGGGCGCGAAAATATACCTTTAAAGCTATAACCGCGTTTTTCGCCTGCAGCCATTGAGCGGCTATCTGGCGTTTTACCTTCGTGGTAGCCAATAGTCCCTGCCGAGTCTACTTTTACCTCAACGCCTAATTTTTTAGCACGCGCTTTTAACACCGCCTCTGCTGTGGGCGAACGGCAAATATTACCTAAACACACTATCAGTACTTTTTTCATTAAGGCTCCTTTAGCTAATTTAACCACCTAGGCTTTAAAACTGTTTTAATATAGCCTCGTTATAGTCATCGGCATTTAAAGTCAGGTTATACTTGGCCGCCACACTATCAAGCTCGGTTTGTTTTATAGCTAACTCATCCATAGTAATGGTGTTATCGTCAAGCTGCCATAAAAGCCGTGAGCCCGCATAACTATAATGAATCGCTAATAATGCATCGGCATTACCCTCGCGCCCTGCCGCTTTTAGCTTTGGCATTTTGCGGGTTATTTTATTAAGCGCTTGTTTAAGCTCCCACACATAGACCACTTCGGTCATAAAACTATGGGTACGGTATTTATTTAACAGCCAACCAATGGCCAAACTTGTTATAACAACACCGGTTAAATTCCAATGAAAATGGCTCCCGCTTTCATCAGGAAACAACGCAATTAACGTTTGCGATATAGCCAAGCTGCCAACAGCTAAACCCGCCGCACACCCAGCAATTACCCTATTTAAATGTTTGCGGTAACGTGCTTTATCTATTTGTATGAGTTGCATAACAGCCTAAAAAATTAATAAGTAAAAATATAGCGAACGCTATTGTAACTAAACCCCGCAATTTTTATAAAATTATTTAACCCCTTTTTGATTTGCCCCCCGTTATAGCTTTTAAACAACCCAATAAGTTTACTCGGAGCGGCTTATGCACACACTTGAAGTACCCAATAATTCAGCATTTATTAAAACATCAACCGCCGTTATTGGCGGCGCAGTAATGACCTTTGCCGCCTTTGCATTTATGCAATACCTAATTAGTGGCAAGCAGCGCGCACCTATAAAACTTGGCGACGATATTATTGTAGAGATTTTTCAGGCACCAGAGGATTCACAAGTTAGGCATATACAAAAAATACAGCCACCACCGCCTGTGCCAAAAACGCCACCTAACGCGCCACCAGTCGATACCTCAAACGACCCTGTAATAGCGATTAACGAATTAACACCTATCACTATTGATGATTTTGGAGATGATATAAATAGCACTATTAACCGCCCAACAGGCGATGCAACACCCATAGTGCGCATAAATCCAAAATACCCAACATCTGCCGCGCGCAATGGCATAGAAGGCTGGGTGCAACTGAGCTTTAGTATTTCGCCCACCGGCGAAGTAATAAACCCAGTGGTAATAAACGCCGAGCCCAAACGCACCTTTGACCGCGAAGCAATAAGAGCCATAAAACGCTGGAAATATCGCCCCAAAGTAATAGAAGGTGTGGCACAATTACAAACAGATCAAACCGTACAGCTCGATTTTAAATTAGATAACCCTATTTAACGGACTAAACGCCTATGCTACTCAGTATTAAGTCATGGTTATTTGAAACGCCAAGCAAGGATTGCATGGCAAGTTACGCAAAAAGTGGCGACAACCGCTACTTAGAACAGCTTATTGCCTTATACAGTAACGATTTATATCACTACCTAGTGACGCAATCTAATACGCATTTAGCATACGACGTAAGCCAACAAACCTGGCTAAAAGTAATCGAAAAACGCCACCTTTACCAAGCGCAAACCACGCCAAAAGCGTGGTTATTTAAACTCGCGCGCAACACATTAGTAGACGAATACCGCAAACAACAGCGCTTTGTAGAGCTTGACAAAAACACCCACCTACCCGCGCAGCAAAATGAGCAAGGTAATAACAATAGTATTAGCAATATAAATTACCAAGCGTTCGATAGCGCACTCAAGCAACTGAGCTTTGTTCAACGCGAAGCCATTACCTTACAACAAGAAGGCTTTAGCCTTGCCGACATAGCGCTTATAACGCAAAGCAACCATGAGAGCGTAAAAACAAGGCTGCGCTATGCCAAGAAAAACCTTAAACGTTTATTAGGAGCAAACAATGAACAAGCCTGATGAGCAGTTTGATCAAAAGCTCACTCAACACTACAAAGAGCGAAAAGCACGCACTACACTCAGCGCTTCCCAACAAAAAGCGTTACTTAATAATGCCAGCCATAAAAAGCCCTCAAGGCTTAGTTTTACGCTACAGTTAACCAGCCTTGCCTGCGCACTGGGCGTATTCGCCTTTATTGTGTTTGATAGTAACGAGGGCATTAACCACGCACCTAAAACCGTACTTAACACTATCGATATTCACAACTACTCAATTATTAAAACCCACGAAATAAACCCATCGGGCAGTTACACAAGCGCCATTACCGAGCAAAAACACGCACTCGATACTCAGCACGCTAATAGCTTGCGCTTACACCAACAACGCCACATAGAATACGGCACGCTCGTAAAGGTTGATAACGACTGGTTCATAGCCAGCTGTAATGACGAGGTACTAGTGCAAATTAAGCAGTCACTGCTCAGTGATTTAAAGGGTAAACACGCGGTTGAAAGTAATATAAATACGGGCGATATGTTGGCTATGGCACATAATGGCAAAGGGCAGATTATAGCGCTTAAACATGCGGGTGCTGGAGTTAGGCAGTGTGGGGCTTAGGTGGTTTAGCTCAGTTAAGGTTGGTGGTAATTTAGATATTTATTACCACCGAGAACACAGAGGCGCTTCGCGCTGCACAGAGGTAGTTAACTATCGCCCATATAATCTAATGGTGAGGAAAGCTCTATAAAATCACGATATTGCTCTTTAGTAATTTTGTTATATGCATCTTTTACATAAATATATCTAATCAAAGACTTAGCCACTTCATATTGAGTAGAATCATTGCATTCCCGTAATTCTTTTTCAGCTTGCTCTAATTCAGTTAACTTCCTCCCCTGTGTGTTTCCAAATCCTGCAAAAACAAGTGATGTTTCAACTACAAAAATTTGGCAGAAAAAATACTCTATGTAATGCTTTAATTTAATTACTTTCTTCGTATCTTTGTAGCGGTTAATTATACAGTTCGGCTCCTTACTATATAATTTTGAATCAATAAAAAATATAACATCCCTTTCTAAATCTACGGGTAGTATTTCTTCTGATAAATAATCAGATAACTTTATATTTTGTGTATCGCTTTTCTGAGTTAGTTTTGTTCTCTTAAACCTTCCACTTATTATTTCTTCATATAAAGAATAATCTTTTTCATAGATACAAAACAAAACCGTGAGCACAAGTACATCAATTTTTTTACCACTTGGTAAATTCACAATAATAGCTGTAATACGCTCAGTAATTTGAATAGCTGTTCTTGCTGATACCTCAAAGGCATCTAATACAACTGAAATATTAGCTAAAGCAGTTTCGGGGTTTTCTGTGCGGGGGAGTAGCTCGATACTTTTGCTTTTTAAGTACGTAGTTTCAAATTTAGTTGTATCGCTGTGTACTAATAAAAAGTCTTTTAAAACAGGACGCTTTAAACTGTAACGACTATTAAAAAAACGGCCTAAATAAACCTTTGCATCAAACCCTTCACCATAAATTGATTTAATTGTATGTTGAAGCTGATCGGTATCCGTAGCCACGACAAATACGATACCTTTCACATCAAAAATATGTTTAATCGTCTCTAGCATTTCTACTGCATAACTTGGGCGACAACGGTCTAATTCATCAATAAAAATAAATATAGGTAACGACTTATCTTTTTGCTTTTCAAACTTACAGACCCAATCATCTAACTTAGATTTTATTACTTCAATACTTTTGTTTTTAGCTTCATGATCTTTAATTAAGTTTTGCGCAAGCGCCTTTACAGCAGGCGAAAAGTCGCTGCCAGTTAACTTGTTAGAATTTTGCTTTTGATCATCTTCAATTTCTTCATCAGAGAATAGTAATGTGTGTAACTCATCTAAATCTATGCCTGATATTTTTTTAGTTAGGCCTTGTGCAATAGCAGGTGCAACGGCCTTAAACATAGAAACTGCACTCTTAGGAATAGTTATATTAAACTTAGCCTGACGTTGAAGCTGCTTGATGATACCTGCAATTACAGTTAAAAATGGGTCGTCTGAATAGTCTTGCTGCCATGCATCAATATATACAACAGGAAAATCTACTATTAATTCTCGTGACCAACGCTTAAGAAAATAGGTTTTACCTGCCCCCCATTCAGCATTGAGATTTAATACATAGTTTTTCTTTTGCTCATCATCAGGCCTACTCTTGTCAAACCCCTCTTGAGCCAATAATCTTGATAAAAATGTGGCGTAGCGAGCTCTATCTAATTTATCTGCAGGAAAATATTCCTCTAATGGTGGCTTAGTTGCTTCACTCCAATTAAATTCTTTCATTTAATTCCCTTTAAATAGTCTTTTTTACATAGTGCAATATAAAACGCTCTATCGCTGAGTTCTCCGAGCTAACGCCCGACGCGCCAGCAAGCTGTACGCCTACAACAAACACTACATATAATTAGCTTTGGGTGTGCTCATTACATTGGTGATACGTTGGGTTTCGTGTCACTCAACCCAACCTACGTCGCTAATATCTTGTAAATTATCGGTAATGGTTACTGCTTTAAAAGTCGTTGCTCTGGATTGTGTAAGTACTTTAAGCCGATGGTCACTATACGTGTATGTACCATTGTTATAACGCGTAGTTGAACATTACCAATAACCACAATTGAGCCTTTACTGATTTCTGCTGAGAGCTTTTGGTTGATCACCTCTTCCAAACTTATACCCTCTGGCGCGTCTATTTTCATGTGATATGAGTAAAATATATCGCCTACTAACGTAACCCCTTTCACTTTAAGTTCGTTGCGCGCTAAGTGGCTGTCTTGGTGGTTTGTTTTATCGGTTGCTGTAAAAACTAAATCAACAAAAGGTCTGTTAGCGGGTTTTAAAACAACAAATAAATGATCGTTTGGTTTTAATTTAGTTGAGCCGCGTGGCGGTATGATTGAAGGCCCTCGTGTGATCATGGCTACAACTACACTTTCTGGCAGAGCAGCATGTGACAAACTGCGCCCAGAAACCCGAGAAACCTCACTTAACGTGTACTCTACAATTTCTATATCAATATCATTTAGGGCGGTAATTTCGAGCGTTGCAGCTGCTAAATCGGGTGGCGGCTCTATTAAACTTAACTTTTTAGCCATCCAAGGCATAGTTGAGCCTTGCAACGTGGCCGAGATTAACACCACGAAAAAAACCACATTAAAAATAAGCTCCGCCCCTGAAAGGCCAAACAACAGTGGGAATATAGCTAAAATAATCGGCACTGAGCCTCTTAGCCCCACCCAAGATACAAATAATGTTTCGCGATTATTAAAGCCAAATAATTTTAAAATTGGCGCTACCGCTAGTGGGCGAGCAACAAAAATAAGTGCCAGTGCAATTAACAACCCTTCTAGCCATACATCAACCAACGACGAGGGATTAATTAAAAGCCCTAACACAACAAACATGGTTATTTGCCCAAGCCACGCTAAACCATCGTGAAAAAGAAAAATGCCGCGTTTATATACAAATTTACTGTTACCTAAAATAACGCCGGTTATAAATACAGCTAAAAAGCCACTGCCGCCAAGCGTTGCAGAAAGGCCAAAAGAAAGCAGCCCAAATGCGGTTACCATTACTAAATACAAACCTGATGCATTTAATTTTATTCGATTAATAAACCACACCGACACCTTACCAATTAAAAACCCACAAACGGCGCCTACGCCCATTTGCTGGGCAAATAACTGCAGTAAACCCAGCCCTATTGGCATGTCGTTCACTAGCATTTCGAGCAAACCAACCGTTAAAAAAATAGCCATTGGGTCGTTCGAGGCACTTTCTATTTCAAGGGTTGATTTAAGCTTTTTATTTAGGTGAATACCGGCGCTTCGTAAAAGTGCAAATACGGCCGCGGCATCTGTAGAGCCCACAATAGCGCCCAGTAAAACGCCTTGTAATACGGGTAAGTCTAAAATATAAGTGGCGACAAGGCCGGTAATTACAGCCGTTAAAAGCACCCCGACCGTTGCTAAAGCCGAAGCAGGTTTCCACACTTGTTTAATTGAACTGGTTGGCGTTTGTAGCCCACCATCAAATAGAATAATAGCCAGTGCTAGTGTGCCCAGAGCATGCGCAGCCTCTGCGTTATCGAATGATATGCCGGCAATACCGTCTTCACCTGCAAGCATGCCCACCAGTAAAAATAGCACCAGCACGGGTAAGCCAACGCGCGCAGATAGCTTACTCGAGATAACCCCTAGTAAAATTAAAATGGCACTAACAAGAATGATATTATCTATTACAAACATAGTGTGGGTTTACAGCCTTGTATAAGTTAAAAAGTAAGAATTTATAGCTATTAAAAAGCTTAAAGCTCATGCCATACAATAACCTAAAAAATATAAATACGGGTACTTAACTGCATATTTAAAACAAAAAAGCCTGCGATTAAGCAGGCCTTTTTGTATTTAAACGAGCAAATTTTATAACACAATTATGCTTGTTACTAAATACGCTATAAACGTCAGTGCGCCGCCAAATAACGCATATGGTAGCTGCGTTTTAACGTGGGTGAGTAAGTCACACCCCGAGGCGAGTGCCGATACGGCGCTGGTGTCGGATATAGGCGAGCAGTGATCGCCAAATATACCGCCGCCTAAAATAGCGCCTACCACCAGTGAAGGTGGCAAACCGAGCGCTTGAATAAGCGGCACACCAATAGGAATAAGTATGGCAAATGTGCCCCACGATGTACCCGTAGTAAACGACATAACCGCGCCGGTTAAAAACAGCACTGGTACAATTAAGTAAATAGGTAGGTAATCGCCCACTAGCGATGCGACAAATACGCCCGTGCCTAGCTCTTTTAAGCTTGCGCCCAGTGTAAGTGAAAGCAATACAATGCTCACCAGCGGTAATAACTCGCCCATGCCTTTAAAGCCGGTGTCGACTAATTGATGGTGAGTAAATTGGCGCGAGCTAATCATTAAAACATATGCAACCACAATGGCTAATACCGTTGCGTATAAAACCGATTTAGAGCCGCTGCCTTCTGCAAGTACGCCGTTGCCGGTGTAAAACATAAAGCCTACCATGCTCACAATTAGGGTAAGTAATGGCACGAGCATGTAACGCGCTTTAGAGCCTTTTACTTCTTCTTTTAGGTCAGTTTTTTGCAGCTCTAGCTTTTGATCGGCTTCTTTCATTGGGCCGTGTACTTTATCAAACGCGATAGTGTAAAACACAATGACTAGCGTGATAATCGCGTAAAAGTTATACCCTACGCTGCCCCATAAAATAGAAACTGCCGATTCGCTTAGCTCGTAATTGCCAAGTAAACCCAGTACAAATGCGCCCCAACCGTTAAGTAATATTAAAATACACACCGGTGCACTGGTACTATCAATAATATAAGCAAGACGGGCTCGGCTCATTTTAAACTTGTCGAACAAGCCACGCGATACAATACCTGAGGTTAATACGCTGAGGTTTGACTCTATAAATACCGCGATGCCGGTAAACATGGTTAAAAATCCAACTTGGCGCTTACTTTTTGCAATGCCTTTATTCATTAGCATATTAACGGTGGCTGCTACGCCGCCTGATTCGCGTATGTAGGCAAGCAAGGCACCAATCATAATACTAAATATTAAAATGCGAGTGTTACCCGGCGAGCTGGCTACCGATATTATGCGCTCAATGGTATTTAAAAATGTAGCAAATAAGGTATTACCCTCGCCTTGTATAGCGAGTAAAAATTCTGATGAAGCCACGGCCACCAAAAGTGCCATTATTACTTCTTTTCGCCAAAATACGATAGCGATAGCAATGAGCGGCGGTAATATAGAATACCAAGACATAAATTAACCTTTATTAATAGCGAAGTGCGTTCGCTTTATTCACGTTGAAACGCTTATTTTACAGGCCGTTTTAAAAATGTGGCCTGAATTTGTAAACCGCTTAGCTTAATGGATTGGCTTAGTTAAGTCACCTGCAAATAAATCACTTAAGGCACTGCACTTAGGCCGTTTTAGCCTAAACGATAATTTATTGATTTAGTAGTGCTTCGTAAATAAGCGATACCACCGAGCCATATTGCGCGGTCTCATATTGCTTGCCCAAAAATTGGTAGTGTTTTTGCCCGCCTTTTATTTTTGTGTGCCGCGCATTGGTCAATAAAATAATGGCTAAGTCGTAGGTTGGATCAATAACCGTTACTGTGCCCGTCCAGCCGGTGTGACCATACGCTTGTGCACTTGCATAAGGGCCAAAATGCCAACGCCTAGCTTGGCTGTTACCTGCAAGCCTAAAGCCTAGGCCATAGGTTTCGTTGTTTAGTTGTGGCGTTACAAACTGCGTTAAGGTTGATGCGCTAAATAATTGGGTATTGCCAAAGCCACCTTGGTTTAATAGTACTTGGCAAAGCACAGCTAAATCGGGTGCGTTACTAAATAAACCGGCATGCCCTGCTACGCCATTAAACGAATAAAATGCTCGCTCGTCGTGCACTTCGCCTTGCAAAACATTGGTACGAATATTTTCAAAGGTAATACGGCCATCACGAGTGTTGCCGCTAAGCTCGGTTGCTGCAAATTCAGCGCGTTTAAAGCCCTTTTTAAGTGGGTTAAATACCGTATTGGTCAGTTTAAGTGGGGCGTAAATGTGTTGCTCTAAGTAGTCATCAAGTGGTTGCCCGGTTATACGCTCAACTAGTACGCCTAAAATCATGTAATCAATATCGGAGTAAACGGCTTGTGCGGGGTATTTATTGCTCAGCGGTACTTGCGTAAGTAACAACTGCTTTGTGGTTTGGCTATTTTGCGAAAAATACGCATCGCCATTTTTAGCACCTTTACGATGAAAATCAAACACAGGTGGGTAACCCGCTGTATGCGTGAGTAAATCTTTAACTGTGCGCAGCTCGCGGCCATCACCTTTGTATTCGGGTAAGTAACTTTGTACGGAGTTGTTTATATTTAAAAGCCCTTCACTTACAAGTTTCATAAGGGCAAAATTAGTGGCAAATATTTTGGTGTTAGAGGCTAAATCAAACAGAGTGTGTGTTTGCATTGGCTCTGGGCGTAGTAGCATTAAATCACTTTGCTGGTACTGTTTGGCATCGCCATAGGCACTAAGCTTTATGAGTTCGCCACTTTTAATAACGGCCAATACCGCACCAGGAAAACCAGCTTGTATGTCTTTTTCAATAAGGGCATCGACCTGGCTAAAGTCTATATTACTTTGCGCAGCGGTATTTAAGGTTGGAAACTCAAAGCGCAAGGTAAGGCTTGCGCCTTTAGGTTTAATATTTTCAACCTTAAACGTATTTACCCCGTTGTGGGTGCGCCTTGCTAGCGAATACTCATATAAAGTATTGGCGGCTAATTGGTTGGTAATATTAAGCTTTTGGTTATTTATAAAAATATCGGCGCTAATAGCGTTATTATTTTGAATTAATAACTGCCCTCGCCCTTTATACGCTTTAAATGTGCCACGGTTATTTACGTACTCACGGCTGCTTGGGTTAGCCTCAGGAAAAGTAACAATAACTTGGGCGTTTGGAAGCGTTACTAATTTGCTTTGCTTAAGTTCACTTGCTGTAAACTCATTTGGCTTATTTGCCGTACTGCACGCTACAAGAGTAACACTAACAAGCGCCAGTAAAGCCGTTTTAAAACAGATGCTTAATTTTTTGTTTATTACTAAAGCCATTTGCACCCCTTACTTGTACAGCAAATACGGCGCTCGTTGCTTTTTAAATGCTGCAAGCCCTTGCTGCCAACTTTGTTTTATTTGCCGCTCTGATTGCCCTGCTTCAATAGCTAACCGTAGTTTGTTGGTACCAGCCAATTTATCCATAAAATCAGCGCGTTCAAAAAAGGTAATATTGTTTTTAGATAATTTATTATAAGCCGTAATTAAATAACTTAAATCAAGCCCGCGCGTGTTTGCTGTGCGTAAATCGAGCCCTTTTACAGGGGTATTTTTAAATTTAGGGTTTGCTGCCGCCCCTTTAATAGAGCGCGGTGTAAAACTAAAATCCCCAAGCGCAACGGGCGAGTAGCCAATTACTTGAAACGCAAAGTCGGTGCCTCTGCCAATACTTACAGGGGTTGCTTCAAAAAAGCACAGCGACGGATACAGCGCAATTGATTGATCGTTAGGTAAATTAGGGCTGGGTTTTACAGGTAAACTGTAGGATGTTGAGCGCGTGTAATGATCAACTGGGATCACAGTAAGCTTTAAATCAGCCGCTTTATTGATCCAGCTTTCGCCTTTGATCATTTTTGCAAGCTCGCCTACCGTCATGCCGTGCAGCACGGGTATTGGGTGCATACCTACAAACGATTTAAATTGGCGCTCAAGTATTGGCCCATCAACGAAGGTAATATTGGGGTTTGGCCTATCAAGCACAATAAACTCAATACCTTGCTCGGCTGCGGCTTCCATCATGTAATGCATAGAGCTTATGTAGGTATAAAAGCGCACGCCCACATCTTGAATATCAAAAATAATAACATCTACTTCGCTCAAAGCCTCAGCGCTTGGTTTTTTGTTTTTGCCATAAATAGAAATAAGCGGGATACCGGTTTTACTATCAACCGCATTTTTAACATGAGCTCCTGCGTCGTGATCGCCTCTAAAACCATGCTCAGGTGCAAAAATTTTGGTTATGGTTATATTTTTAGTGAGTAAAGCATCAACTAAATGAGTATTTTCAACAAGCGATGTTTGATTTACCACAAGGCCAACACGTTTATTTTGTAGCTGTGGCAAATAATGTTTGTATTTAGCAGCGCCAACAATTGGCGTTGTTTGAGCTGTGTGAGCGTGCGCGCCCACATTAAAAATAGTGATAAATAGTAAAACAAAGGTGATGAATACAGCTTTAAACATACAGCAAGCTCCTTTTAAACAAGGTGTTTAAAATACCACAGCTTAAGTTAAAGAGCAGTGAATGGTTTTGAGCTGTACATAAGTAACTAGAAGCTGCGCTTCTAACGTGAGCAAGCTCTACGTCTACGCTGAAATTTTTAGCTGGGGTGTTTGTTTGACTTAACTGATAGCTGATAGCTGATAGCTGAAAGCTTTCTCAAAATTCAGATACAAAAAAACCGACTTAATGTCGGCTTATGTATGAAAGTGGTGGGCGCAGGAGGATTCGAACCTCCGACCGCCTGGTTCGTAGCCAGGTACTCTATCCAGCTGAGCTATGCGCCCACTTT
>NZ_JALNTN010000022.1:0-58586 GCF_023161905.1 Pseudoalteromonas sp. 2CM41L | reverse complement strand
TGCGTATAATACATCCTTTATTTTTCGAGTCAACACTTAATTTTAAACTTTCTTTTTAGAAGATTTAAAACCGAAGTCTTACTTAACTCTCTGAGCAGTTGTGCCTTGCTATGCTTCAGCGTTTCCCGTCTCAGTGGGGTCGCATTATAGAGAGATTCGAGCGGGGGTCAATGTTTTATTTCAGCTTTTTGACAAATAAATGAATTTAGTATGAAACGCATACAAATAAAGGCCTGCGGGCTGATTTTAGATTAAAAAACGCGCATGTTAAGTCGCTATTTTACAGCTAATAATTGCGCGTTAGAAAAAGCAGTACATTTAGTAATCGCTGTACTGCTTTGTTGGTTTTAATTTGCTGCAATTTGCCATACAGCTATAGAACCTGAGATCTCATTACCGATTATAAGCAGTGGCTCGCCTGTCGCACTTTGTTCGGCAGGTACAAACACCATGCCTTCGGGTGCAAGGTCGCCGGTTATATCTGCCCCTTCTATTACACCACGGTTATAAAAGTAATCTTCAAATTGCACATCGTAAGGGTTGGTAATATCGTAAACCATAATCCCGCCCATGCGCTCAAGACCTATAAAGGCAAAAGTGCGTTCGTCTATCGTACCTATTGTTAGCGCTTCGGGTTCTGCGCCTTTATCATCTGAGCGTGTGTCACCTTCGTTTTCATCTTCATTGTTATTAAAGGCTTCACCATGAACCGATGCGGTAATACGACCTATGTCATCGCCTGAGTCAAATACCACCAGCCCATTACTGTCCCAAATAGTAAATGAGCGTGCACCATAGGCATAAAGCGATTCGTATTGACCGTCGTCATTCGTATTACCTTTTACAGTGCTTACTTTCAAGCGGCCTATATCGTCATCGTCGTTATTTAAGTAGTCAAAATTAGCTGCAAGCGTTAAATCTTCAACACGGCTTTCATCTATATAGGCAAGGCAGCCATCATCTTCATCGTAATCTAGGCCGCCCTTTGCTGTGCAGTCTGCTTCATCTGTTACATCAAAGAAGTACTCGCGTGCATCACCTTCATTTGCCGATACTATAAAGTTTGCGCCTTTCCAGCTAAAGCTTGAAATTGTATCTGGCTGATACATACCATAAAGCCCTGGGTACGATTTAAAATTAACACCGCCGTCTTTATCTGAGGCATCTATTTGTAAATCTGACCAGTCTTTAAAGCCTAGCGCTTTTAGCTCTACGCTATTATCTTCTAGGTTAATAATAGCGAGACCGTTATTTTCTTGAATTGATACGTAGGCATATTTGTTATCTTTAGAAATGCTGACGTACTCAGGCTCTAAATCCATAGCTACTGTCGTATTTATTACATTTCCGTTAATAGTGCGCCCTGTAGGGTTAGCAAACACAAATCCATCAGACTCAAGTTCAGCTTGCTGACTATTGTAAGTAGTAAAGTCAATATTAGTTGCCGTATCGGCTACTACACCTTCTACTATATTAATTATGCTTACAGAGCCTTCTGGGTCGATACTGTAATCGCTATTAGGTTCACCTTCATTGGCTACAACTACTTTTGTACCGTCGTGGTTAAAAGTCACCATGTCTGGTAAGAAGCCCGCTGGTACATTTTTTATGAATGCCGGTGCATCGCCGCTTATATCGTAAAATGCAATTTGACCCGGTTCGCCCACATTTTTAGCAGCCATAGCCACAGCTAGCAATTGGTTGTTTTCATCTATTGCTATGCTGTTGGCATCGCCTGGGGTGTTGTCGTTTAAGGTAAGGGTAATGGTTGATGTTAGGTTAGTTGCACTCACTATCCCTTCGTTATCTTTAACAAGGGCAGCCGTATCAAAGGTGTCGGCGGGTATAATATTAACAATGGCTTCATCACCAGAGCTGTTAATGGCGTAAATCCACTTTTTAGATGCTTGATAAGCGACTATTTCGGCTGCACCTTCGGGGCTTTGGGCATTAAGTACAGCGCGGCCTACTAAACTTATATTTAACGCAGAGTTTGCATTAGTGCCGTTAGTACCATTTAGACCCGCTGTGCCTTGCTCCCCTTGGATACCTTGCGTGCCGTCTTGGCCGTCATCTCCATCTAGTGAGCAACCCGTTAATATTGATATGAGTGAAAGTGCTATAAGTGACCTTTTTAACATTGTTATTTTCCTTAGTGTGGTATTGAACAAAATAACAACACACAGGTATGACAAAGCTATGGCACTTTTAATAAAGCTTTTTTAACTTAAAAAACGAGTTTAAATGCTAAGGGGCACACAAGAATAAGGCTTACTGTATAACCTAAATAAGGCTTGGAATAGCTATTTTGAGTTTTAACACCTATTAAAGGCCTTAAAATATCAATACGTGTCACTATTAATGTAATAACCGCGCAAATACACCATGTACCAATAACAACCAAGAGTGGCTCAATAAAAGAACCTACCTCTAAAGGCTGCAAAACAAAACATAGGATTATGAGTACACTTTGGTGCAATAAATAAAAAGGGAACACCCAGCTATTAAATGTTTTTAAGTAATTAGTTTTAAAGTTTAAAAAATGCTGTGCGAGTGCAAGCATGGTAAGCACTCCCAATACTCTTTGAATATTGTATATAGTAGTAAAAATATAACTAGGTAAATCAAATACGTTTTGGTAAGCCATTAATATGTATATACACAGCAGGGTAAAGCTTACACATAACACCCAAAAATAGTGTTTTAGGCTCGCCCAAAAATAATTGTGTTTGGCTAACAGAAACCCTATAAATAGAAATATAAAGCCGTTAGCCTCCCTTACAGCATCTCCTTCTAAGTAGTTATGTGTAAGCAACATGGCTATGACTAATAAGCTTACCAGTAATGGCTGGCTCACTTTACCTAGCTTGAATAAAGGCGTAAAAAAAGGGAGCTTCATGAATAGTGAAAATAAAATAATGATAAGCATGAACTGCCAAAGAGAGCGTAAATACCATAAATGATTTACGTCTACGTGCGGCCATACCCCAGACTGGTAATTAGCAAACATCTCATTATTAATATCTAAAAACGCTAAGTAGAACTGCCAATACGTTATGTCTATTACGCTTTTTTGCGACATTTCTGCATACAATTGAAAGGGAACTATTAACCATAACCCCACCAGCAATGGTAGTAAGATAAAAATAGAGCGATTTAAAACAAATAACGCATTTGATTTAACACCTCTCACTTTATCGAGCATAAAGCGAAGTGCTACTCCAGATATAAACCAAATCAGTAGCATTCTCCAAGGAGCAAACACCAATAAAAAATACTCTACGTAGTGAGATATATAAGTACTTTTAAAGTGAAAGCCCCAGTTTTCGCTGTACAACATGCCAATGTGATAAAAAATAAGTACAGCAAACGCAATGACTCTCAGCCAATCAAGAAAGTAATGGCGGTTTGTTACGTGTAATTGTTTATTCATGCTAAAACCAATGTATGTCTATTGGTACTAGTAAGACTGAAACGACTCGCAAAAACTATTCATAAGTGCTTATATTACAGGCAATAGTGATAAACGGTGGTATTTAGGGATAAACTCACCACATAAATATAAGCACATACTATGAACCTACAACACTTTCAGCGTTTTCAAACCTTATACGCATCAGTATTACTGTGTGCTTACGTATTAATTAATAATACCGTAAATGCTACAACCCAAATTATGGAGGTAAAAAGATCAGGAGATTTAACATTTTTAATTTGGGAGCCATTTGTATGGGAGTATTCAAGCGCGTTAGGATCTTTGCTTATGTTTCCGGCTTTAATTTGGTTTTTGAATAACACACCTTTTAAATGGCATAAAATACCTGCTTCATTGGGTATGTATTTTGGCGCTTCAATTGTATTTAGCATGTTACATATTGCTATTATGGTAGGCAGTCGCAAGCTTGTATATTTAGCTTGGGGTCGCTCTTATGATTTTGGTTTGAGTTGGTTTGAATTAATATACGAATATCAAAAGGATGCTATAAGCTTTATATTTTTTATTGCGCTCATAAAAGTATATCAATATGTCGTTCAGCAATTAATTGGGGAGGCATCTTCTATAGAAGAAAGCGAGCAACAAGCCACACCCAGTCTAAACCGGTTGCTTGTAAAAAAGCATGGTAAAGAGTTTATTGTAAAAATAGATGATGTTGATTGGCTTGAATCATCGGGCAACTATGTAAACTTGTATATTGGCACGTCTATTTACCCTTTAAGAACGACCCTTACAGCACTAAGTGAGCAACTAGAAGATAAAGGCTTTTGCAGAGTCCATCGCAGCCATGGCGTAAACCTTGATAGAATAGAGTCTATTACACCGCTACCTAGTGGCGATAGTGAAATAAAACTAACTACAGGTAAGATGCTTAACTTATCTAGACGCTATAAAGAACAGTTTAAACTTCAACTGAAATAAAAAAGGCTACCTAAGTAGCCTTTTATAATTATTTTTTAACCGGGCGTTTCCAGCCCGTTAAATTACGCTGTTTAGAGCGTGCTATTGCAAGTTGTTCATCTTCAACGGTACTGGTGATCACAGAGCCTGCACCTACAGTTGCTGTTGTACCAATGTGTACTGGGGCAACAAGCGATGAGTTAGAACCAATAAAGGCGTTATCACCAATAATGGTTTTTGCTTTATTAACTCCATCGTAGTTACAGGTAATAGTGCCTGCGCCTATATTCACTTTTTCACCAATTTCAGCGTCGCCTAAGTAACTTAAGTGGTTTGCTTTAGAGCCTTTACCTAAGCGGGTTTTTTTAATCTCTACAAAGTTACCAATGTGCGAGTCTTCTTCCATTACCGCACCTGGGCGTAGGCGTGCATAAGGCCCCAGCGTACATTTAGCCGCTACGCTTGCATCTTCAATTAGGGTATTCGCTTTTATTACAACGTTATCGCCTATGGTACAGTTTTTAAGTACGCAGTTAGGGCCAATTTGTACGTTATTGCCAAGGGTTACATTACCTTCAAAAATAACGTTTATATCAATTAATACGTCTTCGCCTGTTTTAACATTGCCACGTACATCAATACGGGCAGGGTCGGCTAGGGTGGCACCATTTAACATTAGCTCTTCTGCTTGCCATGCTTGATAAGCACGCTCTAGGCCTGCAAGTTGTACGCGGTTGTTTGCGCCTTCTACTTCCATTGCATGATCGGGCTGTGCTGAGGTGATTTCTACACCTTCACTGTGCGCCATAGCAACGATATCTGTAAGGTAGTATTCGCCTTGCGCATTATTGTTAGATAGATTGCCTAACCATGTTTTTAAAAGCTTGCCGTTAACCGCCATAATGCCGGTGTTTACTTCGCTGATAAGTAGCTGCTCAGCGCTTGCATCTTTTTGCTCAATAATACCTACAAGCTTGCCATCTTCTCGTAGCATACGGCCATAGCCATTTGGGTTAACCAAATTAACTGTTAATACCGCCAAACCATTTTTAGGTGTTGCGGCTAGTAAGCGCTCAAGTGTTGATTGCTTTGTAAGGGGTACATCGCCGTATAAAACAAGCACAGTGTCGTCATCATTAATATGAGGGTTTGCTTGTGCTACTGCGTGGCCAGTACCAAGTTGTTCTGCTTGCAGTACCCAGTTTACGTCGTTATCGGCAAGTTGTTGTTGTAATAGTTCGCCGCCGTGCCCGTAAACTAAGTTAGTGGTGGTTGCACCAAGTGCCTTTGCGTTATCTATAACATGCTGTACCATAGGTTTACCTGCCACTTTATGCAGTACTTTTGGTAGAGCAGAGCGCATACGAGTACCTTTACCCGCAGCAAGAATTACTGTTGTTAGAGCCATTAAAACAATTTCCTTTTTCCGTTGTTTTAGTGAGGAGTTAATGAAAGTAGCTTAACTAGATTACGCATGTCACTCCATGTATACATACTCAGCCGTATTATAAAAAGTAATGGCTGAATCTATGATAAACAAACTGTTCATAATAATTACACTTATTGTAACCAGCTTTGCTAACCGATATAAGTGTAAAGCCAAATTACAGGCACAAAAAAGCCCACATAACGTGGGCTTTTAAAAACCGGATAGGCTTACTTTTTACGTAATTGCTGAATTACGCGAAGTTGTGCAATAGCTTCTGCTAGTTGCATAGCTGCTTTTTGATAATCAAATTCAGCTGCTGACGCATTAGCCATTTGGCTTTCTGCGTCACGCTTAGCTTGCTCTGCGGCTTGCTCGTCTAGGTCTTCACCACGAACAGCTGTATCAGCAAGTACGGTTACTATGTTCGGTTGAACTTCTAGTGTACCGCCAGCAATATAGATCAGTTCTTCTTCACCATGTTGCTTAACTAAACGTACCATACCAGGTTTAAGGGCAGTTAGTAGTGGGGCGTGACCGGCATTAACACCAAGCTCACCTTCACTACCAGATACTTGAATCGATTCAACTAGACCAGAGAACAAGCTCTGCTCTGCGCTTACTACGTCAAGATGTACAGTCATAGCTGCCATACTACCCTCCTAATTACATGCTTTTAGCTTTTTCTTGAGCTTCTTCGATAGAGCCAACCATGTAGAACGCTTGCTCTGGAAGGTCATCAAATTCACCGCTTAGAATGCCTTTAAAGCCAGCAATTGTGTCTTTTAGTGAAACGTATTTACCTGGCGCACCTGTAAATACCTCTGCCACGAAGAATGGCTGAGATAGGAAACGCTGGATTTTACGTGCACGAGATACAAGTTGCTTATCTTCGTCAGAAAGCTCGTCCATACCTAGGATAGCAATGATGTCTTTAAGTTCTTTGTAACGCTGAAGAACTGTTTGAACGCCACGTGCTGTATCGTAGTGCTCTTGACCAATTACTAATGGGTCAAGTTGACGTGAAGATGAATCAAGTGGGTCTACCGCTGGGTAGATACCAAGTGATGCGATATCACGTGAAAGTACTACTGTTGCATCTAAGTGAGCAAAGGTAGTTGCTGGAGATGGATCCGTTAAATCATCCGCAGGTACGTATACCGCTTGGATTGATGTAATTGAACCTGTCTTCGTTGAAGCGATACGCTCTTGAAGTACACCCATTTCTTCAGCAAGTGTAGGCTGGTAACCTACCGCTGATGGCATACGACCAAGAAGTGCAGATACTTCTGTACCAGCAAGCGTGTAACGGTAGATGTTATCTACGAAGAAAAGTACATCGCGACCTTCGTCACGGAACTTCTCAGCCATAGTAAGACCAGTTAACGCTACGCGTAAACGGTTACCAGGAGGCTCGTTCATCTGACCGTATACAAGCGATACTTTATCAAGTACGTTTGAATCGTTCATTTCATGGTAGAAATCGTTACCCTCACGAGTACGCTCACCAACACCTGCGAATACTGAGTAGCCGCTGTGCTCGATTGCGATGTTACGGATAAGTTCCATCATGTTTACGGTTTTACCTACACCGGCACCACCGAATAAACCAACTTTACCACCTTTAGCAAATGGACATACAAGGTCGATTACCTTGATACCAGTTTCTAAAAGTTCTACTGAACTTGATTGCTCTTCGTATGAAGGCGCTGCACGGTGAATAGACATACGGTCTTCTTCGCCGATTGGGCCAGCTTCATCGATTGGCTCACCAAGTACGTTCATGATACGACCAAGCGTTGCTTTACCAACTGGAACTTGAATCGCTTCACCTGTATTTTCTACCGCTGCGCCACGACGTAAACCGTCAGTAGTACCTAGTGCGATAGTACGAACAACACCGCCACCTAGCTGTTGTTGAACTTCTAAAGTCAAACCAGCTAAATCGCCATCTGTTACTTTTAGCGCGTCATATACGGCTGGCACGTTGTCTTGAGAAAACTCAATATCCACAACGGCACCGATAATTTGGACGACCTTACCTAAACTCATGTCTATTCCTCTCGTTAATCTTTGCCTGAAGCATTAAACTGCGGCTGAACCAGAAACAATCTCACTAATTTCTTGTGTGATTGCCGCTTGGCGGGCCTTGTTATAAACAAGCTGTAACTCATCCATAAGGTCGCCGGCATTATCTGTTGCAGCTTTCATTGCAACCATACGGGCAGCCTGTTCAGAGGCAGCGTTCTCAACCACACCTTGGTATACCTGAGACTCAACAAAGCGTACAAGCAAAGACTCTAATATAGCGTCTGGGCCTGGCTCGTATAAGTAGTCCCATGTGTGGGCAGATACTTCTTCTTCAGCTTTTGGCAAAGGGAGTAACTGGTCAATTGTTGGTTCTTGCTTCATGGTATTAACGAAGTTGTTATATACCAGGAATAAACGGTCAATTTTACCTTCTGAGAATGCATCTAGCATAATTTTTACAGGACCAATTACGTCTTGTACTGAAGGCTTATCTCCAAGGCCTGCTTTTTTAGCAAGCACTTGACCGCCAAAACGTTGAAAGAAACTAGCAGCTTTGCTACCTAAAGTTGCAAACTCAGCGTCCACACCTTTTTCTTTCCACGCTTTAATGTCTAATGCAACTTTTTTAAACTCATTTGAGTTTAAGCCGCCACATAGACCACGGTCTGTAGAGATAACAATATAACCAACTCGTTTTACTTCACGTTCTTCTAAGAACGGGTGAGTAAAATCAAGATTTGCTTGAGCAACACGACCAATTACTTTGCGTAATTTGTCAGCGTATGGACGGCTTGAAGCCACTCGTTCTTGCGCCTTTTTCATTTTAGACGCAGCAACCATTTCCATTGCGCTAGTGATCTTTTGAGTATTTTTAATACTCCCGATCTTGCTTTTAATCTCTTTTCCGCTGGCCATGACTCTCTCTCCGAATCAAGGTGTGCTTTAGTAAACTAAAGCGCACCATTAATAACTAAATTACCAAGTTTGCGTAGACTTGAACTTCTCAAGAAGTTCTTTAAGCTGCGCTTCGATCTCGGCGTTGTAGTTACCAGTTTCATTGATTTGAGCCACAAGCTCTGCGTATGTGCTACTTGCATAAGAAAGTAAAGCTGCTTCGAAATCCATAATTTTAGAGATTTCGATATCTTTCAGATAACCTTTCTCAGCTGCAAATAACGACAAAGACATTTCAGCAACAGACATTGGTGCGTACTGTTTCTGCTTCATTAGCTCTGTTACACGCTCACCATGCTCAAGTTGAGCACGAGTTGCATCATCAAGGTCAGACGCGAACTGCGAGAACGCAGCTAATTCACGGTACTGAGCTAGGGCTAGACGGATACCGCCACCTAGTTTCTTAACGATTTTAGTTTGTGCAGCACCACCAACACGCGATACCGAGATACCAGCATTTACTGCCGGACGGATACCTGAGTTGAATAAGTCAGTTTCTAAGAAGATCTGACCATCGGTGATAGAGATAACGTTTGTCGGTACGAACGCAGAAACGTCGCCGCCTTGAGTTTCAATGATTGGCAATGCCGTCAATGAACCAGTTTGTCCTTTCACTTCACCGTTAGTGAACTTTTCAACGTAATCAGCGTTTACACGCGATGCACGCTCTAAAAGACGCGAGTGAAGGTAGAATACGTCACCTGGGTATGCTTCACGACCTGGTGGACGCTTAAGTAGTAATGAGATTTGACGGTAAGCAACAGCTTGCTTAGATAAATCATCATATACGATTAATGCGTTTTCACCACGGTCACGGAAGTATTCACCCATAGTACAGCCCGAGAACGGTGCTAAGTACTGAAGTGCCGCAGACTCAGAAGCAGATGCTACAACTACGATAGTATTTGCAAGTGCACCGTGCTCTTCTAATTTACGTACTACGTTAGCAATAGTAGATGCTTTTTGGCCAACCGCTACGTACACACACTTAACGCCTGTGTTCTTTTGGTTGATGATTGCATCGATTGCTAGTGCAGTTTTACCTGTTTGGCGGTCACCGATAACAAGCTCACGCTGACCACGACCAACTGGAATCATCGCATCAATAGATTTGTAACCAGTTTGAACTGGCTCATCTACAGATTGACGCTCGATTACACCTGGTGCAATTTTTTCTACAGGTTCAAAACCGTCGTTATCTAAAGCGCCTTTACCGTCGATAGGAGCACCTAGTGTGTTTACAACACGACCAAGTAAGCCAGCACCAACAGGAACTTCTAAGATACGACCAGTTGTGTATACTTTTACGCCTTCAGTAAGGTCAGCGTAAGGACCCATAACTACTGCACCAATTGAGTCACGCTCAAGGTTTAGTGCGATAGCATAACGGTTGCCTGGAAGCTCAATCATCTCACCTTGCATACAGTCAGCTAGACCGTGGATGCGGATGATACCGTCAGTAACAGATACGATAGTACCTTCGTTACGAGCTTCACTTACAACTTCGAACTGCTCAATACGTTGTTTGATCAGATCTGAAATTTCAGTGGAATTAAGTTGCATGCTCTTTTTCCCAATTACGATTGTAGTGTTGTGGCTAAGCGGTTTAATTTACCGCGTACTGAGCCGTCGATTACAGTGTCACCCGCCTTAATAATAAGGCCGCCAACAACTGCAGCGTCTTCACTACAATTCAGCTTAACTTTGCGTGCGAAACGTTTTTCAAGTGTCGCTACCAATGACTCTTGCTGCGCTGCAGCAAGAGGGGTTGCCGAAATCACATCTACGTCGATTTCTTTGTCATACTCTGCTTTAAACGCAGCGAATAACTGAGCAACCTCAGGCAGTGCAATCAAACGTCCATTTTCAGCCATCACCTTAACTAGGTTCTGACCTTGTTCGTTGAGCTGCTCAGCACATAAGTTAATAAATAACTCAGCTTGTGCAGTAGCAGTAGGCAATCCAGCTAGAATGGCTGATGCTTGTTCATTGCTGGCAACTTCGCCTGCAAAAAACAACATGTCATTCCAGCTTTCAATCGTGCCTTTTTCAACGGCAAGTTCAAAAGCCGCTTTAGCGTATGGGCGAGCGATAGTAGTCAATTCAGACATGCTCATACCCTCCTAATTACAGCTCAGCGACAAGTTTTTCAACGATGTCACTATGTGCGGCTTGATTGATTTCACGCTCTAAAATTCTTTCAGCGCCAACCACTGCCAGAGTTGCTACTTGCTTACGTAGCTCTTCTGTTACACGGTTACGCTCTGATTCAATTTCAGAGTGCCCTTGAGCAATAATTTTTTCACGCTCTTCTTGTCCACGAACAGTTTCTTCGTCAACAATAAGCACGGCACGCTTTTTAGCTTGTTCAATGATATCAGCCGCTTGAGCTTTTGCATCTTTAAGCTGTTCTGCAGCTTTTTGTTGCGCAAGTTCTAAGTCTTTTTCGGCTCTATCAGAGGCAGCTAAACCATCTTCAATTTTCTTCTGGCGAGACTCAATTGCATCATTAAGTGGTGGCCATACATATTTCATACAAAATAGTACAAACACCGTAAACGCAATTAATTCACCGATAAGAGTGGCTGTTATGTTCACGACCGCTCCTCCTTAAAATAGTAAGCTGTTCAAAAAATAAAATTAAAGTACGAACAGGATTACCATTGCGATACCAACACCGATCATTGCTACCGCATCGATTAGACCAGCTAGGATGAACATCTTAACTTGTAATGAAGGTGCAAGTTCAGGCTGACGCGCACATGCTTCTAGGAATTTACCACCCATGTTACCGAAGCCGATAGCAGTACCGATTGCACCGAAGCCGATAAGTAAAGCAACTGCGATGTACTTAAGACCTAATACTAGTTCCATTTTTTTCTCCAAAGTTTCAATTGTTAAAGTTAAATATAAAAAGTGTATAAATTAGTGATTGTCTGAACTTGCCATGCTTAGGTAAACAATGGTTAGCATCATAAATACGAATGCTTGTAACACGATTACTAAGATATGGAATACAGCCCAAACAAAGTGCAACGGAAGTTGCATTAAACCAACTGCGCCGATAAGTATGAATATCAATTCACCAGCGTATAAGTTACCGAATAAACGCAGTGCTAACGAGAAAGGCTTAGACACTAGAGCGATTGTTTCTAGTAATAAATTACAAGGAATTAAGAAAATCATAGCCACTTTGCTATTAGAGCTAAACGGGTGAAGTGTAAGCTCTTTAATGAAGCCACCAACCCCTTTAATTTTAATAGAGTAACCAATCATCAGAATAAACACACCCAATGCTAATGCAGCAGTTAAGTTTATGTCTGTGGTAGGTACAATTTTCATGTAAACGTCGTGTGAGTCCATGCCAAAGGCTTGTTCACCAACAAAACCAGCAAGTGCAGGTAAGAAATCAACTGGGATTAAATCCATTAAGTTCATTAAGAACACCCAAACAAAAATTGTTAAGGCTAATGGAGCAATTAATTTGCTTTTACCGTGGTAAGTGTCACGTACGTTGTCACCAACGAACTCAACAATCATTTCAATAAAACATTGAAATTTACCCGGTACTCCGGTGTGTGCTTTCTTTGCGGCGCTTCGGAAGGTCCATAAAAATAATAGACCAAGTCCGATTGACCATGCGAGGGTATCTATATTCCATGTCCAGAAACCACTGTCTGCACACGCTTTGTTGAAGGCAAGACCTGAGTCGGTCATACACATCTTAGCGTTTGTTAAGTGATGCTGGATATGGCTTGATATAGTAACTTCTTCTGCAGCCATGTTATATCCCAAAAGTTAATGTTTAAAAAAAACGGGTGCAAACAATCCGGTAAAGAGCACAAATACGTAAACACAAAAAAACGGCACTAAAACGACCGTGGTTGACTTGAGTATCAGTGCAAACAATACGATTGTTAGCATAAATTTTAATCCGTTACCGCGTTTTAACGAGGTATACGCTTGATTTGCTTTGCTTGCACCCATATATCTGAATGCATAAAGCGCAAATACTAGGTGGGGAAGTATTGCTACGCTGCTACCGGCAAGTGCTGATACGCTGGCGTTTACTCCCCAACCAACAAAAATAATTACTGCAGCTACAAGTGCTACGATACCCTGAAGACAAATTAATTTAAATGCGGCAAGCCTATAAGGTCTTGCTAACTTATTAGTCACGTTTAGTTAACCTTTATGGCGTTCTAATTGTTAGGGTGTGAAAACTGGCGAAATTATACTTAATCCTACCAGTTTTGCAACTTGAGTAGACGCTTTGTAACACAAAATAGCTACAAATGTCTCTTATCGGACATGTAAAATTTTAATGGTCGGTATTGCTGTGATTTATACGATTTAAAATGCCATCAAGCTCATCTAAATTGGTGTAAGAAATAACCAACTTACCTTTGCCTTTCGCGTTATAATTTATTTCTACTTTAGCCCCTAAGTTGTCGGCTAATTTTTGCTCTAAGCGCTTAACATCTGGGTCTTTTTCAGGTGCTTCTTTAGCAGCAACCGGCTCTAAAATTGAGCGTACTAACTTTTCGGTTTCGCGCACAGTTAGCGCTTTAGCTACGGCTAATCTTGCAGCGTCAGATTGTGCTTCACCTTCAAGAGCTAATAAACAGCGTGCGTGGCCCATTTCTATGTCGCCATGCTCTAACAGAATTTTAACATCACTATTTAAATTGTTTAATCGTAGTAAATTGGTCACGGTAGTGCGCGACTTACCCACCGCATCGGCAACTTGCTGGTGCGTTAATTCAAATTCATTCAATAATCTGTTTAAAGCGATAGCTTCTTCCATTGCGTTTAAATCTTCACGCTGAATATTTTCTATCAGCGCAATAGCAACGGCGGCTTCATCTGGCACATCTTTTACAATACAAGGTACACTTTCAAGCTTTGCTATTTGTGCAGCACGCCAACGGCGCTCACCGGCTATTATTTCAAAGCTATTTTCTGCAACTGGGCGCACCACAATTGGCTGAATAATGCCTTGAGAGCGGATAGAGCTTGCTAACTCCTCAAGCGCTTCTTCAGACATATCTTTACGAGGCTGGTATTTTCCTGAGTGTAAAAACTCAATAGGCAGCTTTTGCAATTCATTCGCAACGGGCTGTGCTGCAGTTTGTACAGCTTCAGTCACATTTACTGTGTCTTGTTCCTTGCTTGAGCTCGGCGCTGGTTTTGATGAACTTAAAAGGGCATCGAGTCCTCGGCCTAAACCTCGTTTTTTAGCAGACATGTTATTTTTTTACCTTAAAGTTAGGCGACTACCGGCGCTGTTTTTTCTTTTCTGCGTAGCATTTCGCCCGCAAGTGCTAAGTAGGCTTTTGCGCCACTTGATGCGCGGTCGTAGTACATTGCTGGTGCACCAAAACTAGGTGCCTCGGCGAGACGCACATTACGTGGGATCACGGTGCGGTATACTTTATCGCCAAAATGTTGTTTTAATTGTTCTGATACATCATTTGCTAATCGATTGCGCGGATCGTACATAGTACGAAGAATGCCTTCAATTTGTAAGTTAGGGTTAACTAACTTTGCAAGTTGCGTAATAGTGTCCATTAATGCGGTTAACCCTTCAAGCGCATAATATTCACATTGCATAGGTACTAAAATAGAATCAGCAGCAGCCATGGCGTTTACTGTTAACATATTTAGTGAAGGCGGGCAGTCGATAAAAATAAATTCGTATTTATCTTGTATTTTTTCAAGCGCATTACGAAGGCGTACTTCGCGTGCAAACAATTCCATTAACTTTACTTCGGCTGCGGTTACATCGCCGTTGGCCGCTATCATATGATACTCACCCGAGGTTTCAGTGATTATCACCTCATCCATTGGTTTTTCTTCAATGAGTAAATCGTAAATGGTGGCGACATCGCCATATTTGTCTACACCGCTACCCATCGTAGCGTTGCCTTGGGGGTCGAGATCTATTAACAGCACTTTACGCTTCGTTGCAGCCATAGATGCAGCGAGATTAACAGCCGTTGTTGTTTTACCAACGCCGCCTTTTTGATTTGCTAATGCGATGACTTTTGCCACTATGTCTCTGATCCCTAGTCTTTAGAAAGAATAATTAAATGTCGTTGTGCATCAAGCTCAGGCACTACTAGCGAGATTTTATCTTCAAATTTTACCCCCTCAGGAAGCGACTCTAGCTCTTCACTAGGAAACACACCTTTAAGCGCTATAAATTTGCCTGAGTGATCAATTAAGTGTGAACACCAATCAACCATATCTTGCAGTGAAGCAAACGCACGACTTAGTACGCCATCTAATTTAACACTTGGTTGATATTCTTCAACTCTTGACTGCACAGGGGTGACATTATTTAGCCCGAGCTCGTGTTTAACTTGCATTAAAAAGCGAACACGTTTGCCTAAGCTATCAAGCAATACAAATTGCGTATCAGGTAGTGCAATAGCTAATACAATACCTGGTAAGCCAGGACCTGTGCCTACATCAATATAATGATGACCGGGTAAATGAGGTGCAACAACTAAGCTATCCATAATGTGCTTAATCATCATTTCTTCTGGTAAGCGTACAGACGTTAAATTATACGCTTTGTTCCATTTGTTTAGTAACTCAACGTATTTAACTAATTGCTGTTGTTGTTTTTCAGTTAGCGCAATATCAGTTTGCGCTAACAATGTTGTTAATTGTTGCTGTAACACAGTTTACCTTTACCATTACGCAGTTTTGCGTAATAAGCCTTGCTTCTTCAGATACACTAATAATAGCGAAATCGCCGCTGGGGTGATACCAGAAATACGAGAAGCTTGGCCAATAGTGTCTGGACGCGCATCCGTTAGCTTAGCAACTACCTCGTTTGATAAACCCGATACCGTTGAGTAATCGAACTCTTTAGGCAAAATGGTTTCTTCATGACGAAGCTGTTTATTGATCTCATCTTGCTGGCGCGCAATGTAGCCTGCGTATTTAGTATGGATCTCAACTTGTTCAAGTGCAGCTTGGTTTGTAAACTCAGATCCTAGCCCATCAATAGCCATTAAATCGTCGTAACGAATTTCTGGACGACGAAGTAGATCCTCTAAACTTGCTTCACGAGTAAGCGGTGTTTTTAATAAGGCGTTTACTTGATCAACCACAGCATGATCTTTATGGATCCAGGTTTCTTTAATACGCTGTTTCTCTTTTTCGATCACTTCCATTTTTTCGTTAAATGCCTGCCAGCGCTCATCGTTAACTAAACCAAGTTCACGGCCTTTTTCTGTTAAGCGAATATCAGCGTTATCTTCACGCAATAATAAACGGTATTCCGCACGGCTAGTAAACATACGGTACGGTTCTTTTGTACCAAGCGTTGCTAAGTCGTCTATCAGTACGCCCACATACGCTTCATCACGACGTGGAGTCCATGCATCTTTGCCTTGTACTTGTAAAGCGGCGTTCATGCCGGCAATTAAACCTTGTGCACCGGCTTCTTCGTAACCAGTAGTACCATTTATTTGGCCTGCAAAAAATAATCCGTCTATAAACTTGGTTTCTAATGACTGTTTTAAATCACGCGGGTCAAAGAAATCATATTCAATAGCATAACCAGGGCGACAAATATGTGCGTTTTCAAAACCATCTATCGATTGCACTATTTGTAACTGCACATCAAAAGGTAAGCTGGTTGAAATACCGTTAGGGTAAAGCTCGTACGATGTTAAACCTTCAGGCTCTACAAATATTTGGTGCTTGTCTTTATCAGCAAAGCGCACAATTTTATCTTCTATTGAAGGGCAGTAACGTGGTCCTATACCTTCAATTACGCCAGAGTACATAGGCGAGCGATGTAAATTGTTACGAATAACCTCATGGGTTTTTTCGTTTGTGTAGGTGATATAACACGGTATTTGCTGTGGGTGATCGCTTTGTTTACCAATAAACGAAAATACTGGTGTGGGCGCATCACCTGGTTGTTCTTGCATCTTGCTAAAATCAACTGTACGGGCATCAATACGTGGTGGAGTACCTGTTTTTAAACGGTCTACTCTAAAAGGTAACTCACGTAAACGATCAGCAAGTGCAATTGAAGGGGGATCGCCTGCACGACCACCTTTAAAATTCTCTAAACCAATATGTATTTGGCCACCTAAGAAAGTACCTACGGTTAATACAACACTAGGTGCGCTAAAACGTAATCCCATTTGGGTTACTACGCCAACAACTTTGTCGTTTTCAACGATAAGATCATCACACGATTGTTGAAATATTTTTAGGTTTTCTTGGTTTTGTAATGTGTTTTGAATTGCAGCTTTGTACAAAGCGCGATCAGCTTGTGCTCGAGTTGCACGAACAGCAGGTCCCTTTGAAGAATTTAAGGTACGAAATTGAATACCGCCTTTATCAATAGCCTGTGCCATAGCACCGCCTAGCGCATCAATTTCTTTAACCAAATGGCCTTTGCCTATGCCACCAATTGCAGGGTTGCAAGACATTTGACCAAGTGTATCCATATTATGAGTTAGCAGCAGGGTATTCATCCCCATACGTGCAGCAGCCAATGAGGCTTCAGTGCCTGCATGTCCACCACCTACTACGATAACGTCAAACTTTTCGTGAAAAATCATTAATGGGATCCTACTTAATCAAACCAGTAAACTTCAAAAGGGAGCGTATTCTACCTAGAAATTAGCAGAAGATAAATGATTAAACAGTGGGCAAGATCTAAGTCACTGATCACTTATAATATAAAGGATCTTTTAAAGAGATCTTTTAATACTATTACTACTAGTGATCGGGTTTTCTGTTGATAAGCTCTATTTATTCATTTAAAACATAAAATTAGATCAGATCTAAAGGTGTTAATATGATCGGATCATCAGGCAAATAAGCTCTGATCAAAAAGGGGGTTTATACACAGCCCAATATCGATTGGATCTTATCCCATGGATAAGCATGCTTAAAAACGCAGTTTGATCAGCGGTTATCCACAAAAGCTATTAAATTATTAGTAAATTGTGGGTAACTTTGTTTATGCATTTTAATCGATCACATTACTTTAATTGTGTTTTCTCTATCCACGAATCTAACCACTCTAGGGCGGTATCTTCGGGTAATGCCTCATCAAGAATATTTAATTCAAGCCTTGGCGCTATGCATGTTGCGCCAAGGCTTGCCATTAAACTATTTATATTACGCCCAGCAAGGTTATAGGTGTCGTAGCTGGTATCGCCTAAGCCAATGACTGAATATTTAATTGCAGATAAGTCACTTTGCTGATTTAGCTGCTCAATAAATGGTAAAAGGTTGTCGGGGTAATCGCCCGCGCCATAGGTCGATGTGCATATAAGCCAGATTGTATTGTGTTGATCAATATCAGATAAATTAGGTTGATCATGTAGTTCAGCACTTATACCTTGGTTATTTAACTCATCACATAGTTGTTCTGCTACATATTCTGCAGATCCCATTTGACTACCAACGATTATATTTACAGAACTCATATTTAAACTGATCACACATTACTTATTTGCCCGCTATGATAACTGAGTTAGGCTTGCAGTAAAGAAAACCTTTGTAATTTTGTATAACTATTTTTGAGTTGTTTTTGCTCTTTGTTGTAATTACTTATATAAGTTACTGAATATAAATGAATTAACAAAAACTATTTAAATGTAATCTTCTGATCAAGTTGTTGATAAGGTTGGGGAAAGCTCTGCTTAACTAGTATGTTTTGTAGATCTAAATAAAGCTAAGTCATTGATTTTTTATTATAAGTGAGGCCACCAGCCCACGTTTTTATATAGCTAAGCTGTTGTTGATCATAATGTGGATAGTAATCTTGTTGATAACTTAAAAAGGCGATCAAAAATAATTTTTAAAAACGATCCGATTAAGCAGATCTGCCCTAAAAAAGTGAAATTAAGTGTAATAAACCACGTTTTTTTATAGATCGTGACTGTTTAAGCTTATAAATGTGTCGCTATTTTAGATTTATTAGCCATAAAGTAGACGATTGTGGATAACCTTTTTTAATTAGTCTTATTATTTTTCAAGTTCAGCGAGAAGTTTTGCTGGTGGATCAATTAAAAACGAGGGCGTTGGCCTTAATAGTACCGGTTACTTTTGCTTATAAATTCATAAACTGTAGTTAAAACGATCTACTTAAGGATGCTTTTTAGCGGCATATTGGTACTTTTTTAAGCTATATCGAGCGCCAATTACGCGCTTAACGTGGTGTATTTTTATACTGTAAGAGATTACAGAGGTGAGTTGAATACGCTAAAATCAGGCGCGTTTTTATTTAACTTTAGCCCCATTTTAGCTTTTTAAATTTTTATACCGGGCATAAAAAAGGGCACTAATGTGCCCTAAAGTAAGTGTTATTTTATGCTGCTTTAGCGAGTTATTTACCAATACAGAATGAGCTAAATATTTTGCCTAGTAGGTCGTCTGAGGTAAATTCACCGGTTATTTCGTTTAAGTACTGCTGCGTTAAGCGTAGCTCTTCGGCTAATATTTCGCCGGCTACGTGCATTTCTAACTGCGTTTTACCAGTATCTAAGTGATAGGCCGCATGTTCAAGTGCATCTAAATGGCGGCGGCGCGCCATAAATCCACCTTCTGTTGCGCCCTGAAAGCCAATACAAGCTTTTAAGTGGTCGCGTACAAGCTCAATACCTTGCGCATTTTTAGCGCTTAAACTAATTACTGGGTATTGTTGGTTTTCATCCATACCTACTGCATCGCCCGATAAATCGGCTTTATTTCTGATAACGGTAACCCCCATTCCTTGCGGTAACTTTGCCATAAACTCAGGCCAAATTGCGTGTGGGTCTGTGTCGGTGGTGTCGGTGCCATCAAGCATAAACAACACGCGATCAGCTTGATTTATTTCATCCCACGCGCGCTCTATTCCTATTTGTTCAACGCGGTCTGGGCTTTCACGTAGACCTGCGGTATCGATAATATGCAGTGGCATACCATCAATATGAATGTGCTCACGTAGTACGTCGCGAGTAGTACCGGCTATTTCGGTTACTATGGCGGCTTCGCGGCCTGCTAGGGCATTAAGTAGGCTTGATTTACCCGCATTAGGGCGCCCTGCGATAACAACGCGCATACCTTCGCGCATAATACTGCCTTGCTTAGCTTGGCTCGTTACTGTGTGTAATTGACTGATAATGGCATCTAAATCGCCCGATACTTTGCCATCGGATAAAAAGTCAATTTCCTCATCAGGGAAGTCAATGGCTGCCTCTACATACATACGTAAATGAATAACTTTTTCTACTAGGGTTTCAATGTGTTTAGAAAACTCACCTTGTAGCGACTGTAGGGCGCTTTTAGCTGCTTGCTCTGAGGTTGCATTAATTAAATCGCTAATAGCCTCTGCTTGGGTTAAATCAAGCTTGTCGTTCATAAAGGCGCGCTCAGAAAACTCACCAGGCTTAGCTAAGCGAACGCCTTCTATTTGGCTAATTTCTTTTAATAGCATGTCGAGTACAACAGGGCCGCCGTGACCTTGCAGTTCAAGTACGTCTTCGCCGGTAAATGAATTTGGGCCTGCAAAATAAATAGCGATACCTTGGTCGAGTTGCTCGCCGCTTAAACTTTTAAAAGGAACGTAGTCGGCATAGCGAAGCTTAGGTACTTTACCTATTATTTTTTCGGCCACGCTTTTCGCAAGGCTGCCAGAAACCCGAATTATACCTACGCCACCACGCCCAGGGGCGGTCGCTTGTGCTGCAATTGTGTCTTGATTGATCATGCTATTTATTTGCCAACGAGAGTAACTTTAATGGCGCTATTGTAACCTATGCATTTATTGGTAGCGAATAGCTGTGGTAAAAAATAGGCAATAAAAAAGGCGACCTAAGTCGCCTTTATATGAGTAGCCGTTAAGCTAGCCTCTTACTTTTATACCTTGCTTTTCCATGCCACGGTAGATGATAAGCATCTGGACAATAGAAATAAGGTTAGACACTAACCAGTAAAGTACTAAACCAGATGGGAACCATAAGAAGAATACAGAGAAGATAACCGGCATAAAGGTCATCATTTTTTGCTGCATTGGGTCGGTAACCGTCATTGGTTGTAGTTTTTGCGTCACAAACATACTTGCACCAAATAATATTGGTAATACGTAGTATGGGTCTTTTGTAGAAAGGTCAGTTAGCCAAAGAATGAACTCTGCATGGCGCAGCTCTGTTGATTCTAAGAATACGTAAAATAGTGCTAAGAAAATTGGCATTTGTAGCAAAATAGGGAAACAGCCACCCATAGGGTTAACTTTTTCTTTTTTGTACATTTCCATAGTAGCTTGGCCGAACTTTTGACGGTCATCACCATATTTTTCTTTTAGGGCAGCCATTTTAGGCTGAAGGGCACGCATTTTAGCCATTGACGTGTATTGCGCTTTAGTCAGTGGGTACATTAACGATTTAACGATAATAGTGATGGCAATAATAGCGACACCCCAGTTACCTAAAATGCTGTGTAACCATTTAAGAAGTACAAATAAAGGCTGCGAAATAAACCATAACCAACCGTAATCTACAGTTAAGTCTAAATCTGGGTGAATCGCTTCAAGAATATCTGACTCTTTAGGGCCCATGTAGTAAGTCGCATTAAGAGTTTGCTCGCTGCCGGCTTGTACATTTATAGGCGCTGCTTTTGTACCAATAATAGCGGCATTACTTTTAGTAATTAAGCTGTAAAGCGTGTGTGTTTCGTCTTGCTTAGGTACCCATGCACTTACAAAGTAATGCTGAATAAATGCAACGTAACCGCCTTGGGTGTTTTTATTTAAGTTTTTGTCAGCCATATCTGAAAAGCTGTATTTTTCGTACGACTCTTCATCAGTACCGTAAGCTGCACCTAAATAGTTTTGATCTACTAAGCTGCCTTTTTCTTGTACGGTACGCTTAATTTGCGTGTATAGCTGTACTTGCACTGGCGCACTTGTAGCATTATTTACTGTGTACTCTAGGCCTACATCGTATTGACCTTTTTTAAATACGTATGTTTTAGTGAAGCTAACGCCATTACTATCAACATAGGTAAGTGGTACACGTAGCTCATCACCGCTTAGCGTGTAGGCTTTTTGCGTTGCTTGGTAAGTAGGGCGACCATTCGCTGATGCGTCTGGGCCATTTAAACCAATTAAACCACTTTGTGAGAAGTATTGATTGCCATCAAACTCGCCTAGAAGCATAAATGGTGTTTCTTCACCTTTTACTTCTTCATATTCGAGTAAGTCTGCTTCAACAATGTCACCGCCTTTGGTGTCTATTTTTACTTTGAAAACGTCAGTCGTAATGTCAATAACTGAACGCTTAGCAGCGGTAGCCGAAGCAGGTAAACCTGAATCTGACGATGACGGTATATAATCATCTGACTCTGGTGACGTTGTGTTTAGTGTTTGTGTAGTGGCACTAGGATCGGCTTTAGGAGTGTTGTAGTCATTATTCCATTCTTGAAATAATAAAAACGACACTAACATTAAACCGATTAATAAAAACGTGCGTTGCGATTCCATAACAGCTCTTATTTCTCGTGTTGGTGGTTAATACGGGTTAATTTTTCAGGAACGGGGTCTTCTCCGCCTGAATGTAAAGGATGGCATTTTAATATGCGTTTAAGTGCTAACCAACTCCCTTTTACAAATCCATGCAAATTAATTGCTTGAATAGCGTAATGAGAGCAGCTTGGATTAAAACGACAATGCGGGCCTAGTAGTGGGCTTATCCACATTTGATAACCGCGGATAAATAACACTAAACAACGCTTTGGAATAGCAACAAGTGGTTTAAGTAACCTCATGGTGTTTATACCCCTGCGTATATTTAGTGAATAGATACCATGTATTTAAAGGCTCAATTAGAGATTTTAAACGCATGATTAAAAGGTGAGCTAAAGATACCCTAATTAACCCTGCAATTCTATTGCTATCGGGTTTGTTTATTAGATTTAGCTGATTTGTTTGGGCGTTTTTTAAAAGGTGGTGGTTTAGGTGCACCAGGTTTGCAGCGTTCATTTATTTTACGCCACAGCTTTGTAAGTTGTTTGGTTATTTCTTCGTTAGACTGCTCATCAATACCACTTTTTACCATAAGCACAATATCGATATTATCGATGGTGTGTTGATTTAAACGAAAACTTTCGCGAGCGAGTCGTTTAATACGGTTTCGTTGGCATGCCTTTTTTACACGTTTTTTAGCAACAGTGAGTCCTAACCTAGGTTTATCTTGGTCATTAGGTTTAGCTAAAAGAGTAAATAAAGGAGTTGCAGCCCGAGCGGGTTCATTAAATATGCGAGAGTAATGCGAGGGAGTTAACAGACGTAACTCCCTGCCAAAGCTAAAGTCTTCCACTTATATATTAAGCAGAAAGAACTTTGCGGCCTTTAGCGCGGCGACGTGCTAATACTTTACGGCCATTTACAGTTGCCATGCGAGCACGGAAGCCGTGTGCACGTTTGCGTTTTAAAACGCTAGGTTGAAAAGTTCTTTTCATAACAATCTCATCCGATCGGTTAAAGTTAAAACATCCTATGCAGGTCGCGATCCTGGCACAGGTGCCATTGCGAGCGCGAGATATTATAGATTAAGCACTTTAAAGTCAATCATAATTGCGCTGTAAACACCGTGTTTATTACATTTTTTGTACGCTGGCTTGATATTTATGGATTAATTTTAAAGCAAAATGGTCTGCTTTTGCGCAAAAAGGCGAATTAATGGCCGAGTGTGACTAAAAGAATGTGGATCGTAATAAAGTAGGGTGATCAACTAGGATCATCATAATTAAGAAGTTTTCCACAGCTGGTGTTTAAAAAGTGAATAAAAGCATGGGAAAACTCATTTAGATCGTAAAATTGGTTCGCGATCTCAGTGTGTTTTTGTTATGATCTGTTATCAGGCTTTAAAATAAAAGTCGCTATAAATCAGTCTGTTAAGATATTTATACACTGATATCAACAATTTTATAAAAATCAATCTTTTACTTGTGGATAAAGTGCCTTCATAATACCCGGTCTTGGGTCGGGTAGCTGGCCAATTGAACGCAATAAATGTATGATTTTTAATCATTATTGATGTGCGGGAATAAAAATTATACCTCTGGGAGTTTAACTGTGTATCTGTCGGTTTGGCAAAGTTGTTTATATGTATTGCAAGATGAGTTGCCTTCGCAACAATTCAGTATGTGGGTAAGACCACTACAAGCAGAAAGTACCGAAGATACCTTAACGATTTACGCACCTAATCGCTTTGTTCTTGATTGGGTAAGAGAAAAGTATTTAAACCGTATTAATGAGTTACTGGTAGAAATTTGTGGTGATGAAGCGCCCGAATTACGTTTTGATGTAGGTAGTAAACCACTACTAAATACTCAAGCGGCGGCGCCAAGTGTTGAAGCCCCTGCATCACCTAGTTCACAGGCACCTGCTAAACAGCAACCTGTAGAACAAAAAGCAGCAGTAGAGCCTGCGCCTAAATCAGGCTATAAATCTAATATAAAAGATAACTATACCTTTGACAGCTTTGTTGAGGGTAAATCTAACCAGCTAGCAAAAGCGGCTGCAACACAAGTTGCAGATAACCCTGGCTCTGCCTTTAACCCAGTATTTATTTACGGTGGCACAGGCTTAGGTAAAACTCACTTATTACATGCAGTAGGTAATGGCATTATGGCTAACAAGCCCGATGCTAAAATTGTTTACATGCATTCTGAGCGTTTTGTGCAAGACATGGTAAAAGCACTACAAAATAACGCCATTGAAGAATTTAAACGTTATTACCGTAGTGTTGATGCGCTAATGATTGATGATATTCAATTTTTTGCTAATAAAGAGCGCTCACAAGAAGAGTTTTTTCATACCTTTAATGCATTATTAGAAGGTAATCAGCAAATTATTTTAACCTCTGACCGCTACCCAAAAGAAATTGAGGGTGTAGAAGACAGGCTTAAATCACGATTTGGTTGGGGTTTAACGATTGCTATAGAGCCGCCAGAGCTTGAAACGCGTGTTGCCATTTTGATGAAAAAAGCGCAGCAGAGTAAAATTAATTTACCGCACGAAGTCGCTTTTTTTATCGCTAAAAAATTACGCTCAAACGTACGTGAATTAGAAGGCGCGCTTAACCGTGTAATAGCTAATGCTAATTTTACCGGACGCCCAATTTCTATCGACTTTGTAAAAGAAGCGCTGCGCGATTTATTGGCACTGCAAGATAAGCTTGTCACTATAGACAACATACAGCGCACTGTGGCTGAGTATTACAGAATACGTGTGTCAGATCTGTTATCTAAGCGCCGCAGCCGCTCTATCGCGAGGCCGCGTCAGGTAGCTATGGCATTATCTAAAGAATTAACTAATCACAGCTTACCTGAGATTGGTGACGCATTTGGTGGACGTGACCACACCACGGTATTACATGCGTGTAGAAAGGTTAAATCACTTCGTGATGAAAGCCACGAAATAAAAGAAGATTATCAAAATTTAATAAGAACGTTGTCATCTTAGGGCTGACTTTATTATGCAAATAACCATTTCAAGAGAACAATTTTTAAAGCCATTAGTGCAAGTATCGGGTGCGATTGAACGTAAACATACGTTACCTATATTATCTAATGTATTGTTAGTGGTAGAAAACGGGCAACTTTCAATGACAGGCACAGACCTTGAAATTGAACTAGTTGCAGGTGTTTTTGTTGGTGATGATATTGCCGATACAAAGTTAACGCTACCTGCTAAAAAATTACTCGATATTTGTAAAAGCCTGCCTGATGGTTCTGAGCTTACATTGAGCTTACAAGAGCACCAACTGCTTTTAACTAGTGGTAAAAGCCGCTTTTCACTTACTACACTTGCCGCGGAAGACTTTCCTAATTTAGAGCAGTGGGATGGCGAGGTTGAGTTTCAGCTAACGCGTTTAGAGTTACGTAAGTTACTTGAAAGCACACATTTTTCAATGGCTAACCAAGACGTTCGTTATTACTTAAATGGCATGTCGTTTGAAGTAGATAATAGCGACATAAAAACAGTGGCCACCGATGGCCACCGTTTGGCAATAGCGCAAAAAGAATTAGGCCAATCGTTAAATACGCAGCGCCAATTAATAATACCGCGCAAAGGTGTGCAAGAAATTATGCGCCTTATGGTTGCCGATGAAGAATTAGTTACTATTCAATTTGGCGCTAACCATATTCGTATTATCGATGTGGAATTTACTTTTACTAGTAAGTTAGTGGATGGCCGCTTCCCTGATTATCGCCGCGTATTACCGCGTGGTGGAGATAAAGTAATTACCGCTAACCGTGAATGGTTACGTAACGCGTTTCAACGTGTGTCTATTTTATCTAACGAAAAATTTAGAGGTGTGCGTTTAAACCTTGCAAATGGCTTACTTAAAATTACGGCTAATAACCCTGAGCAAGAAGAGGCTGAGGAAATAGTAGAAGTAATGTATGAGGGTGATGAGCTAGAAATTGGTTTTAATGTATCGTATGTATTAGATGTACTTAATACATTAAAAACAGAAGATGTACTATTTACATTAGCAGATTCAAACAGCAGTGCGCTTATTGAAGGTGCGGGCGATGAAGAAGCAATGTACGTGGTTATGCCTATGCGATTATAAGATACCCATTATAAATGAGTTTAAGTCACTTGAGCCTCAAGTATTTTCGTAATATTGAGGCACTGACGCTAGAACCAGTCAACGGCGTTAATATAATTTATGGTGAAAACGGCAGCGGAAAAACCAGCCTTTTAGAGGCTATTTATTACCTTTCTCACGGCAAATCTTTTCGAACACCTAAACATAAAAGTATTATTCAACATCAGCAAGATCAGTTTGTAATACATGGCCGCAAAGCGCTACACGACTTGTCTATTCCTATTGGGATTAGTAAAACCCAAAGTGGTGAAACTAATTTAAAAATACAAGGCAAAGCCAGCAGAAAAATCTCTGAACTTGCGCAGTTAATGCCTGTGCAAATTATTACACCCGAAAGCTATTCATTGTTTTTTGGTGGCCCAAAAGAGCGACGTAAGTTTTTAGATTTGGGTTTGTTCCACGTGGAACATGAGTTTTTTTATTTATGGCAATCGTTTAATAAAGTGCTTAAACAACGCAATGCATTATTAAAAAGTAAGCCAAAGAATTATTTTGACCAAATTAGGTTTTGGGACAAAGAATTTGTTAGACTGGCAGAACAAATAAATAAATTAAGAATGGCGTATATAAGTAGGTTTAAGCAGCAGTTTTTTGATAAAATGTGTGCAGAATTAACGCTTATACGCGATTTAGAAATCAACTTTAATGCAGGCTGGAAAGACAGTGAGTCTTTGAGTGATGCATTAGAGCAAAACTTTGAGCGAGACGCTCGCCAAGGTTTTACAAGTAAAGGCCCTCATAAGGCCGATTTTAGTTTTAGTGTCGCTGGCAACAGCGTAGAGAATACGTTTTCACGCGGTCAATTGAAGTTATTGCTTTATGCGTTAAAAGTAACGCAAAATAGTTTAATTGAGTCAGAGACAGATAAGCAATCTATATTGCTAATAGATGATCTACCTTCAGAGTTAGGCGAAGATACAAAAGAGAAAGTGGGTCAATTATTGGCTCATTGCAGTTCTCAAATTTTTATTTCTTCAATTTTGTCTGAAAGTATTTCTGCTGTGGTGGAACCCATGCAACGAGAACTACAAATGTTCCACGTGAAACATGGCAACCTAATAACAAGATAAGTGGGATTAACCATGTCTGAGAATTATGATTCGTCGAGTATTAAAGTACTTAAAGGATTAGACGCAGTAAGAAAGCGTCCTGGAATGTATATAGGGGACACCGATGATGGCACAGGCTTACACCACATGGTGTTTGAGGTCGTTGATAACTCTATCGATGAAGCCTTAGCAGGTCATTGTGATGATATTTATGTAACGATTCACTTAGACGGTTCAGTCTCTGTAAGAGATAACGGTCGTGGTATCCCAACTTCTATCCATGAAGAAGAAGGTGTGTCTGCTGCCGAGGTTATCATGACGGTACTTCATGCTGGTGGTAAGTTTGATGATAACTCTTATAAAGTATCAGGTGGCTTACACGGTGTTGGTGTATCGGTAGTAAATGCATTATCAGAAAAACTAACCCTTACTATTCGTCGTGAAGGCAAGTTACACGAGCAAACTTACAGCATGGGCGTACCTAACGCACCATTAGCCATTATTGGCGACGCTGACACTACGGGTACTGAACTGCGTTTTTGGCCAAGTGGCGAAACATTTACAAACCTTGATTTTCATTATGATATTTTAGCTAAGCGTTTACGCGAGCTATCGTTTTTGAACTCTGGTGTAAGCATCATCTTATCTGATGAACGCGAAGAAAATAAAACCGACCACTTTAAATATGATGGCGGTATTCAAGCGTTTGTTGAATACTTAAACCGCAATAAAACACCTGTACATAAAGGTGTATTCCATTTTACTCACGAGCGTGAAGAAGATGGTATTAGCGTTGAAGTTTCAATGCAGTGGAACGATGGCTTCCAAGAAAACATTTACTGTTTTACTAATAACATTCCACAACGTGATGGTGGTACTCACTTAGCCGGCTTTAGATCTGCGCTAACACGTACACTTAATAACTACATGGAAAAAGAAGGCTTTAACAAAAAAGCTAAAACAACCAGTAATGCAACGGGCGATGATGCGCGTGAAGGCTTAACAGCGGTTGTAAGTGTTAAAGTACCTGATCCTAAGTTCTCATCACAAACTAAAGACAAGCTAGTATCAAGCGAAGTTAAATCTGCGGTTGAGCAAGCAATGGCTGAAAAGTTTTCTGATTTCTTATTAGAAAACCCAATGGATGCCAAAATTGTTGTTGGTAAAATTATTGATGCAGCACGAGCACGTGAAGCGGCGCGTAAAGCCCGTGAAATGACTCGTCGTAAAGGCGCTATGGATTTAGCAGGTTTACCTGGTAAATTAGCAGACTGCCAAGAAAAAGACCCATCATTATCTGAACTATACATAGTGGAGGGTGACTCAGCTGGCGGTTCAGCCAAGCAGGGTCGTAATCGTAAAAACCAAGCAATTTTGCCACTTAAAGGTAAAATCTTGAACGTAGAGAAAGCACGCTTTGATAAGATGCTTTCTTCACAAGAAGTAGCAACTCTAATAACAGCTCTAGGTTGTGGTATTGGCCGTGATGAATATGACCCAGAAAAACTACGTTACCACAGCATCATTATCATGACCGATGCGGACGTGGATGGTTCTCACATTCGTACATTGCTACTAACGTTCTTCTATCGCCAAATGCCAGAAATTGTTGAGCGTGGTTATATTTACATTGCACAACCGCCACTTTATAAAGTGAAAAAAGGTAAGCAAGAGCGTTATATTAAAGACGATCCTGCACTTGTAGAGTACCTAACATCACTTGCACTAAATAATGCTGCGCTTTACACAAGCGAAGATGCAAGTGCAATTGAAGGTGAAGCGCTTGAGCAAATAGTACAAGATTACCAAAACACAGTAAAAGTCATTGAGCGCTTAAAACGTAAATACCCTAACACGGTAATGGAACGTTTGATTTACCAAAGCGAGTTAAAAGTAGAAGACTTATCTAACGAAGCTAAAGTAATTGAGTGGACTAAAGAGCTAGTTGACGACTTAGTTGAACGTGATGAAGATGCGACAATTTTCCACGCTGGAACAGAGCATGATGCAGAGCGCAACTTGTACTTCCCGGTTGTGAATATTCGTCAGCACGGTGTGGATAAAGCACACGTATTACATTACGACTTTATTGCATCACGTGACTACCAACGCATTGCTGTTACTGGCACGAAGATCGCAAACATCTTAAAAGAAGGCGCATATGTTCAACGTGGTGAGAAAACAAAACCTGTTGATAACTTTGTGGATGCTTTGGAATGGTTGATCGCAGAATCTAAGCGCGGGATCTACATTCAGCGCTATAAAGGATTAGGCGAAATGAACCCTAGCCAACTGTGGGAAACCACAATGGATCCTTCAGCTCGTCGTATGTTACAAGTAACAATTGAAGATGCTGTAGCGGCAGATCAATTGTTTGCAACATTAATGGGCGATCAAGTTGAGCCACGTCGTGAGTTTATAGAAACCAACGCACTTCGCGTAGTTAACTTAGACGTGTAAAAAATTATACTTACATCTTAAAAGGAGCCTAATGGCTCCTTTTTTATTTTAACAACCGCACAAACTGCTTAAAACCTGCGTGTGCACAAGGTATACTGAGGGTAATTTTCACGCTACTTTCAGATAGTAAAAAGCCAAATATGCAAAAATATGACGTTAAAACCTTTCAAGGTTTGATCCTGGCTTTACAGGATTATTGGGCGCAGCAAGGCTGTGTCATTATTCAACCACTTGATATGGAAGTGGGCGCAGGGACATTTCACCCGCAAACATTCTTAAAATCTATTGGCCCTGAGCCAATGTCGAGCGCATACGTACAACCGTGTCGCCGTCCTACCGATGGCCGCTACGGCGAAAACCCAAATCGCTTACAACATTACTACCAATTTCAGGTAGTTTTAAAGCCATCACCAGATAACATTCAAGAGCTTTACCTAGGCTCACTAGAAGCGATGGGAATTGATACCCTAACGCACGAAGTACGCTTTGTAGAAGATAACTGGGAATCGCCAACACTAGGCGCATGGGGCTTAGGTTGGGAGATTTGGCTAAACGGTATGGAAGTAACGCAGTTTACTTACTTTCAGCAAGTAGGGGGCTTAGAGTGCTCTCCTGTAACCGGTGAAATTACCTACGGCCTAGAGCGTTTAGCAATGTACATTCAAGGCGTAGACAGTATTTACGACCTAGTATGGGCAGACGGTCCATTAGGGCGTGTAACTTACGGCGATGTATTCCATCAAAATGAAGTAGAACAATCTACTTACAACTTTGAACACGCAAACGTAGATGACTTATTTGCACAGTTTGATAAGTGTGAAGCTGAGAGCCAAAAGCTAATTGAAGCAAATTTACCACTACCTGCTTACGAGCAAGTAATGAAAGCATCGCACGCGTTTAACTTACTCGATGCGCGCCATGCAATCTCAGTAACCGAACGTCAGCGTTATATTTTACGCGTTCGAGCGTTATCAAAAGCGTGTGCACAAAGCTATTACGATGCACGTGAAGCGCTTGGTTTCCCGCTGTGTAAGGATAAGTAAGCATGTCATCACAAAATTTATTAGTAGAAATTGGCACCGAAGAGCTGCCACCAAAAGCACTGCGCAAATTAGCAGAAGCCTTTGCCGCAAACTTAACCGCAGAGCTTGAAACACTAGAGCTTGGGCATGAAGGCGTAAGCTGGTATGCATCGCCTCGTCGTTTAGGTTTACAAGTAAAAGCGCTTGAAGCAAAGCAGCAAGATAAAGAAGTAGAAAAGCGTGGCCCTGCAACTAAAGCTGCGTTCGATAGCGAAGGTAACCCAACTAAAGCAGCAATGGGTTGGGCACGTGGTTGTGGTATTGACGTAAGTGAAGCACAAACTCTTGAAACCGACAAAGGCGCTTGGCTTTTACATATTGCTAAAGTAGCAGGACAAGAAACCAAAACGCTGATGAGCGATGCCATTGCAAAGTCGTTAGCAAAGCTGCCAATACCTAAGCCAATGCGTTGGGGCGCGAATAAAACACAATTTATTCGCCCAGTTCATACCGTAACTATTTTATTTGGTGATGAACTTATTGAAGGCGAAATTTTAGGTAAGCAAGTAACTAATCAGTTACAAGGCCACCGTTTTCATCATCCAGAAAAAATCACCATTAACCATGCTGATGACGTGTTCGACGTATTAAAATCAGCCTACGTTATTGCTGATTACGAACAACGTAAAGCGCAAATCCGTGCACAAATAGAAGAAGCTGCAAGCGCAGTGAATGCGGTTGTTGCAATGGATGAAGACTTATTAGAAGAAGTTACTTCACTAGTAGAGTGGCCAGTAACGTTAACGGCAACATTTGAAGAAGCATTTTTAGATGTACCTGCCGAAGCGCTAATTTACACCATGAAGGACGATCAAAAATACTTCCCGCTATTAGATCAAAACGGCAAACTTTTAAATAAGTTTTTGTTTGTATCTAACATCGAAAGTAAAGATCCAAGTGTGGTTATATCTGGTAACGAAAAAGTAGTGCGCCCACGTTTAGCCGATGCGCAGTTCTTCTTTGAAACAGATAAAAAGAAAACCCTAGAAAGTCGCTTAGAGTCACTTGATACTGTTTTATTCCAAAAGCAATTAGGTACGCTTAAAGATAAATCTGTACGTATTAGCGAACTTGCCGGCTACATTGCAGAGCAACTAGGCGCCGACAAAGACCTTGCAAAACGTGCTGGCCTATTAAGTAAAACAGACTTAATGACCGAAATGGTAATGGAATTTACCGACGTGCAAGGTGTAATGGGTATGCACTATGCACGCTTTGATGGCGAAGCAGAAGATGTAGCTATTGCACAAAACGAGCAATACATGCCGCGTTTTGCGGGCGACAATTTACCTACAAACCTAATCAGCTGTGCAGTAGCAATTGCAGATAAGTTTGATACGCTGGTGGGTATTTTTGGTATAGGCCAAGCACCAAAAGGTGACAAAGACCCATTTGCACTTCGTCGTGCTGCCATTGGTGCACTGCGTATCATGGTAGAAAAAGAGCTACCGCTTGATATTTTAGACCTAGTAGCAAAAGCACAAACACTGTTTGGCGAAAAGCTTACTAACCTAAATGTATCAACCGACGTATTTGACTTTATGCTAGGGCGCTTCCGCGCATGGTATCAAGACGAAGGCATTGAAGTAGATGTTATTCAAGCAGTACTGGCACGTCGTCCTACTAAACCTACTGACTTTGACCGTCGTGTTAAAGCAGTAAGCCACTTCCGTACGTTAGACGCCGCAGAAGCGCTTGCAGCAGCGAATAAGCGTGTAGGTAACATACTAGCTAAAAATAACATTACCACCGAAGGTGATGTTGATGAGAGCCTATTAAGCGACGACGCTGAAAAAGTATTAGCATCACAAGTAGCAAAATTTGCGACTGAGCTTGCACCACTTTACGCTGATGGAAACTACCAAGAGGCATTAAGCCAATTGGCAGGTATTCGCCAAAGTGTTGATAACTTTTTTGACAACGTCATGGTTATGGCCGACGATGAAGCTGTAAAGCAAAATCGCCTCGCACTATTAAGCCAGTTAAGCCGCTTATTTTTAGATATTGCAGATATATCTGTACTACAAAAATAACACCGCTTAAGCCAATAAAAAGCCAGCGTATTGCTGGCTTTTTAGTTTTAACAGAACGAAGGAAACCCATTAATGATGCCAATGAAACGAATTTTAACGCTTGCCATTGCCGGCTTACTCACAGCGTGTACTAGCCAAGTGTCTATTAACGACGTACTACCACAGCAAGAGCTGGATAAAACAATTTACCTAAGAGGCGATTTTACGCTTTGGGATGCAGAGCCTCAGTACCAGTTTATGCCTGTAGGCGGCGCGCTTTACCAAGCTGAAGTTAAATTTAGCACCCCAGGTAAAGTGTACGAATTTAAAATAGCCGATGCCGACTTTAGTGAAGGCTATAACTGCGGCTATAGCGACTCACAACCAGCAGGGCAAAAACTAACGCTCGGCCAACCCGTACTTGCAGACTGCAATACTATTTATAACTACTTCAGTTACTCGCCTGCAATAAAAGGTACATACATAGTAAGTATTGATTACAGTGACTACGATAAGCCGAAAGTGACGATTAATAAGAAATAGCTGTTAGCTGGGAGCTGTCAGCTTTTAGCTGCCCGAGTGGGTTTATAGATTTATGACAAGGATGTTGTAGGTAGAGTGAAACGAAGCCCAACATGTGCGGCGAATAAAACTGTTCTGCTGGTTATCAAATACGTTGGGTTTCGTAAAACTCAACCCAACGTACATCAATAATAATTTTTATTGATTGCTATAAATATACAATCAAATTAATGAGCTTAGTTAGTCTAATTACAGTCGTAAACCAAAAGCGCGATAATGGATAAGTAGATTTTAAGTAGGTTGGGTAGAGTGAAACGAAACCCAACATATGCGGCGAATAAAACTGTTCTGCTGGTTATCAAATACGTTGGGTTTCGTAAAACTCAACCCACCTAGATCAATAATAATTTTTATTGATTGCTATAAATATACAATCAAATTAATGAGCTTAGTTAGTCTAATTACAGTCGTAAACCAAAAGCGCGATAATGGATAAGTAGATTTTAAGTAGGTTGGGTAGAGTGAAACGAAACCCAACATATGCGGCGAATAGAACTGTGCTGGTGGTTATCAAATACGTTGAGTTACGTAAACTTGTCTTGATTATAATTAACAAAACTAATCTATACTCTTATTTATCTGTTTATTTTATGGATAAAAATATGCGTTATAAACGTATGTTAGAGGCGGGCGCATGTTATTTTTTTACGGTAAATTTAGAAGATAGATCTCAGCCTTTGCTTGTGGAAAATATAGAGTTATTACGACGTGTATATTCAAAGGTGGCAAAAAAGCATCCAATAAAGACGATTGCAATTGTTATCATGCCCGATCACCTTCATGCTATTTGGCAATTACCTAAAGGTGATAGTAATTACGCAATGCGTTGGCGACTTATAAAATCAGGTTTTTCTCGAGAGCTGCCAGCAACAGAGTTTTGTAATAAAAGTCGAATAGCGAAAGGAGAGCGCGGGATTTGGCAGCGTCGCTATTGGGAACATAAAATTAGAGATGAAGAAGACTTAAATAATCATATTAATTATATTCACTACAACCCGGTGAAACATAACCATGTTATTAAAGTGAGTGATTGGCCATTTTCAAGCTTTCATCAATACGTTAAAAAATCAAAACTAAGCCAAGATTGGGAGTGCAATAATGATTCAACCACTTTGTATGATGAATAAAATTTCGGTGTTATTAAACAAGTTGGGTTTCGTAAACTCTACCCAACCTACATCTGGTTTAAGTTCTTAACGATGCGTTAAATATTCAAAAATAACCTAACTTACTAAACCAACTTTCAAACCTTAAAGCCCTTTCTTCACCACATACCTATACGGTGCTTCATCGGCGTCTGTGGCCACCAGCGTGTGATCCATAAACGTACAAAAGCTCGGAATATCGCGAGTGGTTGATGGGTCATCAGCGGTAATTAATAACGTTTCACCGTCGTTCATCTTACGAATTGCCGCGCGTATCATCATTACAGGTTCTGGGCAGCGTAGGCCCATGGCGTCTAATTGGTGATCGGGATTATCAAAGCTCATAAAAAGTTACCTGTAAAAATAGTCGCGGCTTGGTTAGGTCGGGTAGTTTAGCGCAATTAATCTGTTTGGTTAACTGTTTTGCATATAACGGGTAAGCGTAATACAGTAAAAAATAATCTGGTTTAAATTTAATACACCCGATCACATTATTCATATCGGCAATAAGCTGGTGCTATAAAAAAAGGCGAACTAACTTGCGCTAGTTCGCCTTTTTAATCACCAAGATGGTCTACATGTTTAAGTTAATACTTAGTCTTGAACACGTTCAAATACAGTCGCGATGCCTTGGCCTAAACCAATACACATAGTTGCTAGACCATATTTTGCATTTTTGTCTTCCATTAAATGTATAAGCGAGGTGCTAATACGCGAACCTGAACAACCTAGTGGGTGGCCAAGTGCGATTGCGCCGCCGTTTAAATTCACTTTTTCATCAACCACGTCTGCTAAACCTAAGTCTTTAAGTACAGGCAGTGATTGTGCTGCAAATGCTTCGTTAAGCTCTGCTACGTCAATGTCATCAATAGTAATACCAGCTTGTGCAAGTGCTTTTTTACTTGCTGGTACTGGGCCGTAACCCATGATTGATGGATCGCAACCGGCAACAGCCATTGCTTTAACGCGTGCACGAATTGGTAAGCCAAGCTCTTTTGCTTTCTCTTCGCTCATTACTAACATGGCTGATGCGCCATCAGAAAGTGCAGAAGATGTACCCGCAGTAACCGAGCCAGAAGCAGGGTTAAATACTGGGCGAAGCTGAGATAAACCTTCAACCGTTGTTTCAGGGCGAATTACTTCATCATCTTCAACTAAAATTAAAGAGCCATCAGCTGCGTGACCTTCCATTGCTAAAATTTCGCGGCGGAAACGCCCTTCAACTGTTGCAGCATGTGCACGTTGATGTGAGCGGTATGCAAATTCGTCTTGCTGCTGGCGGCTAATTCCGTGAATAGTAGCAAGGTATTCTGCAGTTAAACCCATAGAGCCAGATGCTTGTGCAATTGAAGTTGCTAAGCCTGGGTGAAAGTCGTTACCGTGAGTCATAGGTACGTGACCCATGTGCTCAACACCACCAATAAGGTAAGTGTCGCCAGCGCCTGTCATAATAGCGCGTGCTGCGTCATGCAATGCTTGCATTGACGAGCCACATAAACGGTTAACGGTTGTAGCTGGTACTGAATGTGGAATACCCGCAAGCAGTGATGCGTTACGTGCAACGTTAAAGCCTTGCTCTAATGTTTGCTGTACACAGCCCCAATAAATATCGTCAATTGATGCAGGGTCAACTGCTGGGTTGCGCTCTAATAACCCTTTCATAAGGTGAGCACTTAAATCTTCCGCACGCTTGTTTTTAAATACGCCGCCTTTTGAGCGACCCATTGGTGTGCGGATACAATCTACAATTACTGGATTATTCATGATATTAACCTTCCACCTTATAGAAAACACGACCTTCTTCGGCCCATTTGCGAGTTTGCTCTGATACTTGGTAAATCGCACCTAGGTGAGCATATTTGTCTGCTGCTGCAACAAAGTTAGTTAAACCTGTTTGATCTAAGTAACGGAACGCGCCGCCTCTAAATGGAGGGAAACCAACGCCGTATACAAGGGCCATATCAGCTTCTTGAGGAGAAGCAACAATGCCTTCTTGTAAACAAAGTAGTACTTCGTTGATCATTGGGATCATACAACGGTCGATAATTTCTTGTTTATCAAATTCTTTAGGTGCATCAGTAATTGGCGCTAGTAGCTCAACTGCTGTTGCATCGCTTGATTTTTTAAGACGACCACGACGGTCTGTTTCGTACTTGTAAAAACCTGCTTTGTTCTTTTGACCAAAACGTTTTTCGTTAGCAAAAACAGTCACCGGATCTTTTTCTGCGCGTGCCATACGCTCAGGGAATCCGTCAGCCATTACGCCAGTACAGTGATACGCCGTATCAATACCTACAACATCAAGCAGGTAAGCCGGGCCCATTGGCCAGCCAAATACGTTTTCCATTACTTTATCTACTTTTGCAAAGTTAGCGCCTTCAACAACTAATTTGCTAAAGCCTGCAAAGTAAGGGAATAAAACACGGTTTACAAAAAAGCCTGGGCAATCGTTTACAACAATTGGAGACTTGCCAAGTTTAAGGGCGTAATCAACTACTGCATTAATTGTTTTATCGGAGGTTTTTGCACCACGGATAATTTCTACTAATGGCATTTTTGGTACTGGGTTGAAAAAGTGCATACCACAGAAGTTTTCTGGCTTATCGAGTGCTTCTGCAAGTAAGTCTATACAAATAGTCGATGTGTTTGATGTAAGTACCGTGCCTTCTGGCATGTTCTTTTCAAGGTCAGCTAATACCGCTTGCTTAACTTTAGGGTTTTCTACAACCGCTTCAACAATAATGTTGGCGTTTTGTAGGTCTGCATCGTTAAGCGTTGGCTTAATTTTACTAAGCGTTGCCAGCATTTTTTCCATTGGCATATGGCCGCGTTTAACTTTTGCACCCAGTAGTTTAGATGCTTCACCCATACCTAAATCAAGCGCATCCTGTTGGATGTCTTTCATTACAATTGGGGTACCTTTATAAGCAGACTGGTATGCAATACCGCCGCCCATAATACCTGCGCCTAATACAGCTGCTTGTTTAATCTCAACATCGCTGTGCTTAGCAAGTTTACGTGCTTTGCCTTTAATAAACTGGTCATTTAAGAAAATACCGGTTTGTGCAGCTGCTTCGTTAGTGCGCGCAAGTTTTGCAAAGTTAGCATTTTCGATTGCCATTGCTTCATCGCGAGTACAGTTGGCCGCTGCTTTAATAGTGCGAACTGCCATAACCGGAGCAGGATAGTGGCCTTTGGTTTTACCCATTACCATACCTTCTGCCATTGCAAAGCTCATGCCTTGCTCAACACGGTTTAATTTAAGTGGCTGAAGTTTAACATCGCGCTTTGCCTGCCAATCTAGCTTGCCGGCAATTGCTAATTCAAGTGTTGCTAGGCTTGACTCTAAAAGTTTGTCAGCACTAACTACCGCGTCAAACGCACCTACTTTTAGGGCGTCAGCGGCACGGTTTTCTTTGCCTGAGGTGATCCAAAGCATGGCGTTATCTGCGCCAATAATGCGTGGTAAGCGCACTGTGCCACCAAAACCAGGCATTATACCTAGTTTAACTTCTGGTAAGCCCATTTTAGCGGTTTCGCTTGCAACGCGATAATCGGTAGCAAGTGCCCACTCACAGCCGCCACCAAGTGCCAAGCCATTCATAGCGCTAAGAGTTGGGAATGGTAAGTCTTCGATTGCGTCAAAAACGTCGGTTGCGTTTTTGATCCACGTTACTAATTCTTCTTCTGGTTTAGTAAATGTTGGTAAAAATTCGAAGATATCTGCCCCAATAATAAAGTGATCTTTATCACTGGTAAAAATCATGCCTTTGATATCAGAATTAGACGCTAATTCTTTTAATGCTGCTGCACAATCTGAAAGAGTTTGCTGAGATAGTGTGTTTACAGAACCTGCAACACAAAACTTAAACTCGGCGATGTTTTCCTTTAGGAAGCTAACTTCAAAGGAATCGCTTTTATATAACATTATTATTCTCCCTAGTTGACGAACTAAGACTGGTACGATGAGTTTGCATTTCGACCAGTGTGCTTGCTTTAAAATTAAAATGCAACGAAAAATTTAACTCGGTTACAAACGGTTGGTTAAAATATAGCTGGTTTGGTGCTAAGGTGTACTGGAATGTGCTAAAGGTACTCATTAATTATTATGAGTGCGTAAATTAAATGTTGTTCATACTTTATTAAAGGCACTCTCATTATTGTTTTAGTGTCTCAAACTGGAAATTATTAACCCTGACAGGTCGTTAAACCTAAAGGATATTATGAAAAAATTTTTATTAAGCGCTGTGGCAGCTGCCTTTATTCTTCCTTTTAGTTCTGCCCAAGCGAGTATCGATAATGACGCGTTTTTAGATGCTGAAAAAAAAGTGCGCTATGGAAGCTACCAAGACTTTAAAGAAGTAATAAACGGGTTAGACCACCCGCTAAAGCCGTATGTCGAAAAAACATATTGGCAACGCCATCCCAATTTTAAATACCAAAGCGAAATAGAAGATTACCTAACCATTTATGAGCATACCCCGCTTGAGTGGCCGGTACGTAAAGCGTGGCTAGAGTATCTTGAAAAAAACAATAAAAAAGCAGCGTATATAAAAAACTACCGAGAAACGTCTAACGCAGCGCTAACATGCACGTTTTTAGATTTTCAGCTTGATTTAGGGGCGCCAGAAAAAGCCATTTTTAATCAGGTTACCGATTTATGGACGGTGGGTAAGTCGCAACCGAATGAATGCGACCCGCTATTTTCGCTTTGGCGCAAAAAAGGCTATTTAAATAATGAGCTTGTATGGAAGCGCATAACGCTTGCAGCGCAGGGCGGTACGCAAAGTTTACTCCCTTATTTAAAAACGTTGTTACCTAAAAACGAGCGTTACTTAGCCGATTTATACTTAAAAGTACGCCGCGACCCTAGTGCGGCCGCAGGCTTGTATCGTTATAAAACTAAGTCGGCAAAAGAAGCGCAAATAGCCATTTATGGTGTTAAGCGTTTAATTTGGCGCGATAAAGCGTTGGCTTTAAGAGCCTGGCAAAAGCTAGAAAAAATGTTTACTTACAGCGATGAAGAAAAAGCAGATCTATATTACACGTTTGCTTTATCGCTTGCTTCAAGTGGGCATAAGCAGGCCAGCTTTTGGCTTAATAAAGTGCCTAAAGCGCGACAAGACAGAAAGCTAATTCAGTGGCAACTTGGTAATATGCTTAAAACCCAAGACTGGGAAGGCATAGCGGCTTTTTTTACAGGTAAAGACGATTTAAGTTTAGGCCAGCAATATTGGCTTGCTTATAGCTATGCTAAGCGAGGCGAGCAACAAAAAGCAGACGAAATTTGGACTAAAGTGGCCGCTAACCGCGATTACTATGGTTTTTTAGCGGCGGCACGATTAGGGCTGCCGGTTGATTTAAATAATCAGCCTTTGCAGGTTGATCAAAAACTAGTAGAGAAGGTGAAGAATGCGCCGGGCTTTAAACGTGCAAAAGCACTTTACGAACTCGAGCGTTTTACCTCTGCACGCCGAGAATGGAATTACTTAACGAACACCTCTACTGATGAAGAAAAACTAGCTGCCTCAAAGGTTGCAGCGCAAAACAATTGGCACGATAACGTTATTTTCACGTTAGCTAAAATTAAAGCATGGGATTATGTTGAACTGCGTTTTCCGTTTGCATTTCAAGATATATTTGAGCGCTACAGTAAACGCAGCAAAATAGACCCCGCGTGGAGTATTGCAATTGCACGGCGCGAAAGCTCGTTTGCACCAGATGCGCGTTCGCATGCAAATGCGCGTGGTTTAATGCAATTGCTCCCTAGTACGGCAGAATACGTTAACAAAGCAAGGGTATCGAGTACGCGTTTGTACCAACCTAAAACCAATATACGCTTAGGTACTAGTTACTTGCAGTACTTAAAAAAGAAAAACAAAGGTAATGAAATACTTGCTACGGCATCTTACAACGCAGGGTATCATCGTATTAAACGCTGGTTACCTGACGAAGCCATACCAGCAGAGCTATGGGTTGAGCTGATCCCGTATAGAGAAACGCGAGACTACGTAAAAAATGTGTTTGCTTATCGCCAGGTTTATCACACCCGGATGGGCCGAGAAGGAAACGTGCTCGCGCCGTTACTCAACATGAAAATGGGCGGGTAAATTATGTAATACCAATTGCCTAAAATATTTAGCCATTCTAGCGTGCTAAATAAAGGGCTAATAACTTAACATGATGGGTATAAGTATTAGGGGGATATTTACATGTTAAATATCCCCCTTTTTTGAGCGCTTTACGTTTAAGTGGTAGACTCAAAGCAAGTTAAATTTAACAGATGGATTAACAATGGATAAATTAGCCGTTTTATATGCAGAGCATATTGCCACATTACAACAACGTACGCGTACAATTTGTGACCGTGAAGGGCTCGAGGGTTTAGTTATTCACTCAGGCCAAGCTAAGCGCCAGTTTTTAGACGACATGTATTACCCATTTAAAGTTAATCCACACTTTAAAGCATGGCTTCCTGTTATTGATAATCCACATTGTTGGATTGTGGTAAATGGTAGCGATAAACCGAAGCTTATTTTTTACCGCCCAGTTGATTTTTGGCACAAAGTACCAGATGAGCCGCGTGATTTTTGGGCTGAGTACTTTGATATAGAATTATTGCTACAGCCTGATCAAGTTGAAAAACTATTACCTTACGATAAAGCTAAATACGCTTACATGGGCGAATACCTAGAGGTAGCGCAAGCGCTTGGCTTTAGTATTATGAACCCTGAGCCGGTACTTAACTATTTTCATTATAACCGTGCTTATAAAACGCAGTACGAGCTTGAATGTTTACGCCAAGCAAACCGCATCGCGGTAGATGGACATAAAGCAGCACGCGATACGTTTTATAATGGTGGTAGCGAATTTGATATTCAGCAAGCGTACCTTATGGCTACACGCCAAAGCGAAAACGAAATGCCGTATGGCAACATAGTAGCGCTTAACGAAAACTGCGCTATTTTGCATTACACACATTTTGAGCCAAAAGCACCGCTTACTCATAATTCGTTTTTAATCGATGCTGGCGCAAACTTTAATGGGTATGCCGCAGATATAACCCGTACGTACGATTTTAAAAAACAGGGCGAGTTTGCTGAGCTAGTACAAACTATGACGGCAATACAAATTGAGCTAGGCAACGCATTAAAGCCTGGCATGTTATATGGCGATTTACACGTTGATTGCCATAACCGTATTGCGCAAATTCTTAGCGACTTCAATATTGTAAACTTACCTGCAACAGAAATTGTGGAACGTAAAATTACCTCAACATTTTTCCCTCATGGCTTGGGCCATCACCTTGGTTTACAAGTGCACGATATGGGCGGCTTTATGCGTGATGATAAAGGCACCCACCAGCCATCGCCAGAAGGGCACCCATTCTTGCGTTGTACTCGTAAAATAGAGAAAAACCAAGTGTTTACTATTGAGCCAGGGCTTTACTTTATAGACTCATTATTAGGTGATTTAGCGCAAACCGACAGTAAGCAGTTTATTAACTGGGAAAAAATTGAGTCGTTAAAACCATACGGCGGTATTCGTATTGAAGACAATATTATTGTTCACGAAGACAGCCTAGAAAATATGACTCGTGATTTAGCGCTCGACTAAGCTAATAAAGACGAGCTCGCCAATACGCGCTAAAATACGCGAATGCAAAGGGGCCTTTTGGCCCCATTTTTAATTGAGCTTTAATTATGTCTGAATATAAATACCCCGCCGATGATGTGTTTCATCAAGAAGAAATTAAAAAAAGCACCTTTATAGTTCATATCGCGCATACGCCAGACCTACAGGCTGCTAAAGCATTTATTAAAAGCATTGAAGAAAAGTACCCAGATGCTCGTCATAATTGTTGGGCGCACGTAGCGGGTAACCCAGGCGGAAGCCATGTTTATGGTTTTTCTGATGATGGCGAGCCAAATGGTACCGCAGGAAAGCCGATGCTTAATGTGCTGGTGGGTTCTGGACTTGGCGAAATTACTGCGGTTGTCACCCGTTATTTTGGTGGTATAAAGCTGGGCACCGGTGGGTTAGTGCGTGCCTATGGTGGGTCGCTTAATAATGCACTTTCGCAGCTAAAAACGGTGACGAAAGTACCGAGTATCGAGATTGTAGGCCAAAGTGAATACAGCATGCAGGGCGCAATAGAGCAATTGTTAAAAACCAATTATCAAGTACTTAATATAGAAAAACAATTTACTGCTAATATTGAATGGGTTATTACTATTGATAGCCGCCAAGCAAAACAGGCCATTAAAGATATTTTTGATTTAAGCCATGGCGCAGTTGAGTTAACTATCAAAGAGTAAGACAATAACTTACACACTTATATTTACTAATAATAAAAGCGATAAGCTACATGCAATTTCGTACCATCATAAAAATCCTTGGCCAACTTGTTGCGCTGTTTAGTATTACCATGGTGCCGCCTGCGGTGGTGTCTTTATTTTATAAAGATGGTGGTGGTGTTCCTTTTGTATTAGCGTTTATATTTAGTGTGGTTATTGGTTTAACAGCTTATTACCCAAACAGGCATGAAAACGGCGACTTAAAAGCACGCGAAGGCTTTTTAATTGTTGTACTGTTTTGGCTGGTACTAGGGGCGTTTGCATCGTTACCGCTGATTTTTTTACAAGAACCTAATTTGTCTATGGCCGATGCGGTGTTTGAGGCCTTTTCTGGCCTTACAACCACTGGGGCCACGGTACTTACCGGAATTGAATACCTGCCTAAGTCTGTTTTGTTTTATCGCCAGCAATTACAGTGGTTTGGCGGTATGGGTATCATTGTACTTGCTGTTGCTATACTGCCCATGCTTGGGGTCGGTGGCATGCAGTTATACCGAGCTGAGATCCCAGGCCCAGTAAAAGATTCAAAAATGACCCCCCGCATTGCCGATACCGCAAAGCACCTTTGGTACATTTATGTGTCGTTAACGGTAACCTGTATGTTGGCGTATTGGGCGGCAGGTATGGAGTGGTTTGATGCTATATGCCATGCGTTTTCTACAGTGGCGATTGGCGGTTTTTCTACTTACGATGCCTCAATAGGGCACTTTGATAGCCCTGTCATTAACTTTATATGTGTTTTCTTTTTAATTATTGCTGCGGTTAACTTTTCACTGCATTACGCGGCGGTAGCGAGTCGTAATATTCAGGTATACATTCGCGACCCTGAATTTAAAGTTTTTTTACTGATACAGTTAGCGCTGGTGGTGATTTGTTTTACGGTGCTCTCATCTAACGAAATATTTGCCGATGGCGATGAAACCCTCGATCAGGCCTTATTTCAGGCGGTGTCTATGAGCACCACAGCCGGTTTTGCCACCGATAACTTTTCTACTTGGCCGCTGTTTTTACCTATATTACTTATTTTTTCGAGCTTTATAGGTGGCTGTGCAGGTTCAACCGGTGGCGGTATGAAAGTTGTACGCGTGTTTTTACTTTACCTACAAGGCATACGTGAGCTTAACCGCTTAGTGCACCCACGTGCTATATACTCTATTAAGCTTGGTCGTAAAGCCCTGCCCGATAAAGTAGTTGAAGCGGTTTGGGGGTTTTTCTCAGCGTACGCATTGGTGTTTATTATTATAATGCTGGCACTAATGGGAACTGGCATGGATAACATTACCGCGTTCTCTGCTACGGCGGCGTGTTTAAATAATTTAGGCCCAGGCTTAGGTGATGTTGCCTCGCATTATGGGGCGGTGAGCGATGGTGCCAAATGGCTATTAACCATTGCCATGGTATTTGGTCGCTTAGAAATATTCACCTTACTCGTGCTATTTACGCCGACCTTTTGGCGTGGGTAATAATATATAAATGATGCTTAGGAACAGGCATGCCACATTCTAATTTAGATAAATTACACCAGTTAACAACAGGGCGATTGGTCGACTTGGAAATTGTTACGCCTACCAGTAGTAAACGCGTAAAAACAGAGTTTATTGGCTTGCTAGAAAATAAATTTATTATTTTAAATTACCCAAGTTCAAAGCGTTTACCTGCTGCAAGTGATTACCTACGTGACGGTGTAATGGTGGTGGTAAGAGCGGTTATAGAAGGCAGTGGCGGACAAGTAATAGCATTTAGGCAGCAGCTTATGTCGGTTGCCTCACACCCTGCTAGGCTCATTTTTATTAATTACCCTACGCAAGTGCAGTTATTTGCACTGCGCGCGCAAACACGCATACCTACCTTATTACCTGCAAAATTAACTCTCAGTGACGATAGAGTACTTGAAGGGGTGATTAAAGACATCTCGCTTACCGGGGTGATGTTTGATGTACGCGGCGATCAAAACGATGAAAATATTAAAGATATGCAATGCAAGGTGACGGTTGATACCAACAATAAAGCATTTACTGGCGAAATATGCAGCGTAAAAGAGCACGCCGCGGGAGTTAATTGTGGTATTAAACTTCTAGCCAGTGAAGATGAAATGAAGGCATTTATGAAAGAGCATTTTATCGATCCCGCAATGCTTGAGCTGCCATTAGAATAAGCACTTTCGCTTAATAGCAACAAATGGCCACTTTTTACTTGAGTGGCAGTCATATTTTTTAAAACTTCACAAAATAATTTTTATTTTCTATAAAAATCAGCTGTATAGATTAGTTTTACGAGTGAGTTATTTTAATACGTTAGCTCCCCTCACGGCTAAAATTTAGTCTCTTTTTTCGATAAATCTTCATCCTTACAATTTACGCCGAAAATTGTAGCTTTTTTCTTTTATGTAACTAGCTGTTTTTATTGCTTTTAAAAACTTAGCTTTACCCATTGTTGCTAGTTTGCAACACAAAACCCCCGCAAATTTATCAAAAATAGCCAAGCACTCTTTTAACTGATTGAAATTAATCAGCTTTTAAAACTTGGCATTCAAGTTGTAATAGTCTGGCTGTACTGAACAATAACGTGATTTAAAGTAAAACACTTAATCGCACACATATACTTGAAGGAATTATATTATGAAAAGCATTAATAAAACTTTAGCACTTATCGCCCTTGCTTCATCATCAGCGGCATTTGCAGCAACCGATTTTGATACGTTAGATGTAGATGGCAGCGGCACGATTAGCAAATCAGAGGCATCAATTGATGCAAAACTGATGAGCATGTTCTCAGAATTAGATACTGACCAAGATGGTGAGCTATCAAAAGAAGAATTTTCAGAAGCTTAAAGTGTGGTAACAATCCTGAGTTGCCAATGACAACCTAAGTAGGCAAGGGAGCTTACGAAAAAGGATTACAAGGATTGCGTACACCACGTAGTGAACTTAACTAATTTGTTTATATTGAAGGATTAAATTATGAAGCATTTAAATAAAGCACTCGCATTTATGGCTATTGCCTCTTCTTCTGCTGCCTTTGCAGGGACTGATTTTGACACGCTAGATGTAGATGGCAATGGCGCCATTAGCCAAGCTGAAGCATCGGTTGATGCGGATTTAATGGCTGAGTTTGTTGAGCTTGATACCGATGGAAATGGTGAGCTTTCAAAGCAAGAGTTCTCTAAATACTAGGGTGTGATGATCTTTGCCAATTGAGCGCAGGACAGCGCATGTTCACTTAGCAAAGAGTCATTTGCTCTAATCCAATGTGCATTAAAACTTAATAATGCACATTGGCAAAAGCACTTTTTAGTTAATTTTTAAACCCATGGATCTTAGAAAAGGATTTCCTCTTAATTAGGACACAACTATGAAAACATTAAATACAGCACTTGCCGTTATCGTATTAGCTTCTTCATCAGCGGCGTATGCTGCAGTCGACTTTGCCTCGTTTGATGCCGATGGTGATGGTGCAATTTCAAAGCAAGAAGCGCAGGTAAATTCACAGCTAGTGAAAATTTTTGACCAGCTAGATACTGATGGTAATGGTGAAATTTCTGAGCAAGAGTTTTCAAAAGTACAGTAATTAGAAGCTGCTAAGCAGGGTTGCCTAGCATTAAAAAAACATACTCCACTAAAGCCGCCTTAGTCAGCGGCTTTTTTGTGTTTAACTATAAAAATATAGCGCTAACTTGGAATAGCTTTTCTACTACGTTGATATGCTTTTTATCGATTAAAAACATAATAACGTGATCACCAGACATAATAACCGTGTCGTCGTGGGCAATCAGTACGTCGTCATTACGTACAATAGCACCAATCGTTGTACCTGCAGGTAGCTTGATATCGGCAATCGCACGGCCAACTACTTTTGATGTGTTTTCATCGCCATGGGCAACGGCTTCAATGGCCTCTGCCGCGCCTTTACGTAACGAGTACACATTAACAATATCGCCACGGCGTACGTGTGTAAGTAGCGCCGAAATAGTTGCTTGTTGTGGTGATATAGCAATATCTATTTCACCCCCTTGCACTAAATCTACATACGCACCACGCTGAATAAGCACCATGGTTTTTTGTGCGCCCATGCGTTTTGCAAGCATGGCCGACATTATATTTGCTTCATCGTCGTTGGTTACGGCAATAAACACATCAACTTGCTCTATGTGCTCTTCAGATAGTAGTTCTTGGTCTGAGGCGTCTCCACAAAACACGACGGTGTTATCTAGCATTTCAGAGAGTTGCTCAGCACGCTCTTTACTGCGCTCTAATAACTTAACGCTGTGGTTTTTTTCCAGTGAGCGAGCAAGGCCTGCACCAATGTTACCGCCACCGGCTATCATAATTTTTTTGTAAGAACGCTCAAGTTTTTGTAGCTCGTTCATAACCGCACGAATATGCTTAGTGGCAGCAATGAAAAATACTTCATCGTCCGCTTCTATTACCGTGGTGCCCAGCGGCTTTATAGCTTTACCTTGGCGATAAATTGCTGCTACACGGGTTTCTACATTCGGAATATGCTCTTTTAAAGCAGAAAGCGCATAACCCACTAATAAGCCACCGTAGTAAGCTTTTACAGCCACAAGAGAGAGCATGCCATCGGCAAATTGCAGCACTTGCAACGCGCCTGGGTAATCTATTAAACGGCGAATATATTTGGTAACAAGTGCTTCGGGGGCAATATAGTGATCAACCGGGAGGTCATCGTTATGAAATAGCTTTTCGCGGTATTTTAAATATTGCTCTGATCGGATACGGGCTATTTTAGTTGGCGTATTAAAAATACTATACGCGACTTGGCAGGCCACCATATTAACTTCATCTGAGCTGGTTACCGCAATAATCATGTCGGCGTCTTCAGCACCTGCACGCCTGAGCACATCTGGGTGTGCACTGTGCCCCGTGACCCCTTGTAAGTCGTACTTATCTTGTAGCTCTCGTAAGCGGTTGCCGTCTATATCAACAACGGTTATTTCGTTTTGTTCGCCAACTAAGTTTTCAGCAAGCGTACCACCGACTTGTCCGGCACCGAGTATGATTATTTTCATTATTTACCCGAATTACTGTTTAATTAAAAAAATAGCCATTTACTGTTTAATAAATGGCTATTGAGTGTACGGCTATTAGGCTTTTTTAACTAGCTTAGCGTAATAAAATCCGTCGCTTTCACCTGGTAGTAATTGTAAACCAGGGTTGGTAACAGTGTCGTTGTCGTGCAGTGGTATATGCTCAACGTCACTATTATTAGCTAAAAATTTAGCGACTTGCTGTTGGTTCTCTTGCGGCAGTACCGAACAGGTTGCGTATATCATTGTGCCGCCTGGTTTTAGTAGCGGCCAAATGCTATTGAGTATATCGCTTTGTAGTGTGGCTAAATCTTCAATGTCTGATGCGCGGCGAAGCCATTTTATATCTGGGTGGCGGCGTATAACACCGGTTGCCGAACAAGGGACATCTAATAAAATGCGGTCAAACTGTTGCTCATCCCACCAGGTGTGTGGCTGCGAAGCGTCTGCACATTGTAGGTCTGCGCCTAAGCCGATACGGGTTAAATTTTGTTTAACACGTTCTAGGCGAGTGGCGTCACTATCAAGTGCTAATACTTCTGCATCGGCAAGCTCTAATATATGACATGTTTTACCACCAGGTGCTGCACAGGCATCTAAAATGTATTCATCAGCTTGAGGTGCTAAAAAGCGTGCGGCTAATTGCGCTGCGGCGTCTTGTACAGAGCAGGCACCCACATCAAATTCTGGCAACGAAAATACATCACGCGGCTTAGCTAGTTTAATACCATCAACAAACTCAGGGTTTAACGTGTGCTCTATATCGTTAGCCGTTAACATTTCGCTGTATTGTTGCGTGCTGTATTGGGCTTGATTGACACGTAACCACATAGGGGCTTGTTGTTGGTTTTCTTCAAGAAGCGCTTCCCAGTTGTCTGGGTAGGCAGCTTGCACTTGTTTAATAAACCAATTTGGATGGTTATATAAACACACTGGTATTTGCTTGGCTTTTTCTTCAAGCTCGCTTTGTTGGCGCTGAAAACTACGCAAAATAGCGTTAATTAAGCCTTTTAAGCCTAATGCACGCATTTGGCCAAGGGCATTAACGGTTTCAGAAATGGCGGCATGCGGTGGCACGCGCATATGCTGCAGCTGATAGATACCGACATACAACAAAAACTGAAAAATACGACGCTTACCTTTAAGTGGCTGTTCTACTAAATGTTGGCAGTAGTTTTCAAGGCTAGGTAGGTAGCGCAACACGCCGTAACAAATTTGCTGTAATAGCGCTTTGTCTTTAGGGGGCAGGCCTTGGCTGGCAAATGGTAGCTCTTGATTTAGTGAAGCGCCTTTATCAACCACGTTATATAAAGTTTCAGCGGCAAGCGCACGTACGTTTTGAACATTACTCATTGTTTTCGCCTAATACGGTGCCAGGAGTTACCCAGTCACTGCGACCGTTTAAAAAGTCGCTAATTGCCATTGGTTTTTTACCTTGGGGTTGCAGCTGTGTAATACTTAATGCCTGCTTGCCACACGCCACTACAATGCCGTTTTTATCGCTTGATAAAACAACGCCCGCAGGGCCTGTTTGCTCAACGACTGAGGCTTGGTAAATTTTTACGCTGTGCTCACCCATTTGAGTAAAACACACTGGCCATGGATTAAATGCACGTATATTACGCTCAATTTGTACGGCACCCATCGTCCAATCAATATTTGCTTCCTCTTTTGAAAGCTTTTTAGCGTAATTTGCCAGCTCGTCGTTTTGCGGCTCTGCTATAAGCTCGCCATTGGCTAACTTATTAATGGTTTGAACAAGTGCTCCGGGACCAAGTTCAGCCAGTTTAGTGTATAAACTGGCACTGGTTTCATCCGCAGCAATAGGGCAGCGGCTAATGTGCAGCATGTCGCCGGTATCAAGCCCTTCATCCATTTGCATTATGGTTACGCCGGTATCTTCATCGCCAGCCCAAATTGCGCGCTGTATAGGCGCAGCACCGCGCCAGCGCGGTAAAATAGAGCCATGCACATTTAAGCACCCTAAGCGTGGTGCCTCTAAAATGGCTTTTGGTAAAATTAAGCCATAAGCCACCACAATCATGATATCGGCATTTAAGCTTTTAAGCTCAGTGAGTGCGTCTTCATTTTTTAATGATTGTGGCTGAAAAACAGGTAGCTCATGCTCAAGCGCAAGCGCTTTTACTTCACTGGCTTTTAACTTTTTACCACGCCCAGCAGGGCGGTCTGGTTGGCTGTAAACTCCAACAATTTGGTGTTCGCTTTGAATTAACGCTTGTAGGTGACGAGCGGCAAAGTCCGGCGTACCGGCAAATATAATGCGTAGTGGTTTTGTCACTGAGTTTTCCTAAGGTGCTTATTACTTCGCGGCAAATTTAGCTTCTTTTTCAAGCTTTTTGCGAATACGTTGACGCTTTAATGGCGATAGGTAATCAATAAATAGTTTACCTTGTAAGTGATCTAGTTCGTGTTGAATACAAATAGCTAATAGCTCATCTGCATCTAGTACAAATTCTTCACCATTTTCGTTAAGAGCAGCAACGGTTACGGTTTCAGCACGGTCTACTTTTGCGTAAGAGTTAGGCACTGATAAACAGCCTTCTTCGCTAATTGTTGCACCATCTTTTTTAATAATTTGTGGGTTAATTAAAACCAGTGGTTCGTCGCGTTCTTCTGATACGTCGATCACCACAATACGTTGATGAATATCAACCTGTGTAGCAGCTAGCCCAATGCCGTTTTCATCGTACATTGTCTCTAGCATGTCTTTTACAATTTGGCGAACGTTGTCATCAACCTGTGCAACTTCTTTTGCTACCGTACGTAAACGCTCATCTGGAAATCTTAAAACTTCTAACCTAGCCATAGTTACCTTTTTACACTTGTGCTTAATTTAGGGTATTGTATGCTCTTATTTTAGCCATTCGCGTTCCCCTTTAACAGGTTTTGGTCAATAATAATGAAAAAACAATACAAGGAAGCCCAATGAAATCTCAATTGGCTGCAATTATGTTTGCACTAAGTACTGCTTTTCCTGCAGTCGCTGATGTTTTACAAATAAAAAAAGATGCTCCAAAACAATATGTTGTAAAAAAAGGCGATACCCTTTGGGATATTTCCGGCATTTATTTAGAAGAACCATGGCTGTGGCCAGAGTTGTGGCAAATGAACCCGCAAATAGATAACCCGCATCTAATTTACCCAGGCGATGCACTCGCGTTAGTGTACGACGCCGACGGTAACCCGCGTTTGGTGATTAATAAAGCGTACAGAAAGTTATCGCCGCAAGGGCGTATTACACCAAAAGGTAATAACGCCATCACCACTTTGCCACTTGAAATAATTAAACCTTATTTAAGTTATGAGCAAGCAATTAACAGCGATGACATAGATGATAAGCCGTATATTTTAGGGGCAAACGAAAATACTAAAACGCAAACTCTCGGGCATATTTTATACGTTAAGGGCGATTTAAAAGTACATAAAGCGTATGCTATTTATCACAAAGGCGAACCTTACATAGATACACAAACCGGTGAAGAGCTAGCTACTCGCGCTACTTATGTCGGTATGGCTCGTGCATTTAGAACGGGCGATGAAAGCAATGGCGTACCATCGTCTTTACGGGTTGAGTCAGTTAAACAAGAAATACAACAAGGCGATTTTTTACTCCCTGCTATGCAAGGGCAAATGTTACCTGCGTACTTTAATATGCATCGTCCTAAGCAAAGTGTATCCGGCAGTGTTATTGACTCGCCGCGCCAAGTAAGAGAATTCAGCACAATGGATGTAGTGGTGCTAAACTTAGGTGCTGAGCAACAAATTGAAGTTGGTCATATCCTCGATTTAGAACGCCAATCACCCACCGTTATTGATGGCCCACGAGGACCGCGTTATCCAGAGGATTCGAGCAAATTTGAAAAGCTTTTATCTGATGCAGGTGAATTATTTGGCAGCGAGCCAGATGAAGACACCACAACATGGACAATGCCACACGAAAAAGTGGGTGAGTTAATTGTATTTAAAGTGTATGACAAAGTGAGTTATGCATTAATAACAAAAAATCAGCACCCAATTCGCGTTGGAGATAGTGTAGTAATTCATTAAGTTGTAGCGAGTCGGTGCTCTAGGAGAGAGCATGGATCAGTCATCTGGTAAGCTAGCCCACTGGCTTGCCTTTTATATGTGTAAAGGCTTAGGTATTAAAACACTGTTAGCCTTATCACATACTCACCCCCTCGAATCATTATTTGATTTAAACCAAAGCGAATTACAACAGCTTGGCCTTACCCAAAACCAAGCCTGCAACTTACTCAATACCAATTGGCAGCAAGTAAACCATTACGAACAACAAATACAGCAGCTTAATATTACAGTGGTGTGTATTTTTGATGCGCTATACCCAAACGAACTAAAACACATAGCCAGTGCCCCTTTACTGTTATTTTGTAAAGGTGATATATCGCTGTTATCTAGCCCGCAAGTGGCCATTGTTGGCAGTAGAAACGCGACCCCTACGGGGCTTGAAATAGCCTCAGAGCTTGCTTATCAGCTTACTTTAGCCGGTATTACTGTTACCTCGGGCATGGCGCGGGGTATTGATGGTGCCGCGCACAAAGGCGCATTGGCCAATAATGGCAAAACAATTGGTGTATTAGGGACTGGGGTTGATATTTACTACCCCAAACGCCATAAATTATTAACAGACCAAGTATTAGAGCATGGCTTATTAATAAGCGAGTTTTTACCGGGTACCGCTGCTAATGCGCATAACTTTCCACGCAGAAACCGTATTATATCTGGGCTGTCTTTAGGCGTGGTTATTGTAGAGGCTGAAATTAAAAGCGGTTCATTGATCACGGTACGTTACGCTATTGAACAAAATAAAGAAGTGTTTGCAGTACCAGGCTCTATTAAAAACCCATTATCGCAAGCGAGTCACTTTTTAATAAAGCAGGGCGCTAAGTTAGTCGAAAATGTAACAGATATTTTAGATGAGGTGAGCTTTTCTTATCAAAGCGGTCTATATAATAAAGAGGAGCCTGTAAACAAACAGTCACAGTGTGAGGTGTTAAATAGTATAGGGTATGAGGTAACCAGTGTTGATGAAATTGTACGTCGCGCCAAGTGGCCAATTGATAAAGTGCTGGCAAGGTTGCTCGATTTAGAGTTAGACGACGAAATAGAGCGAGTGTTAGACGGGTATATAAAGCTAAGCACAGGAAGGTAATATGTTTGATATTCTCATGTATCTTTTTGAAAACTACATTCACAGTGAAGCCGATATTTATATTGAAGAAAACGAGCTTACCGATGAATTACTTCGCGCGGGCTTTAATAAGACCGAAATTTTTAAAGCATTAAACTGGCTTGAACAATTGGCCGATTTACAACGCAGCGACGAGTCGCCTTATTTAATTACAAAGCCTCACCAAGCAATGCGCATTTTTACCGATAGCGAATGCAAAATGTTAAACGTTGAATGCCGTGGCTTTTTGATGTTTTTAGAGCAAATAAGGGTGGTTAACAGTGTAACCCGTGAAATGGTTATGGACCGCCTTGCCGCATTAGATAAACCTTATATTTCGCTCGACGACTTAAAGTGGGTGGTGCTTATGGTGTTATTTAACGTACCTGGCTCAGAAGAGGCTTACGAGCAAATGGAAGACCTTATATTTGACGAACCCACCGAACTTCTACATTAAAATTGTATGCCAAACCACTTAAACCTATATGCACAGCTTGTATCTTTAAGTGGTTTGGGTATATTAGGCGAAAATTCAGCAACCCGTTAGGAACCTCATGAGTAAAATCGACCATTCGCTTTTCTCGGCGGATAAACACGCCTTAGAAAAAGAATACGAAGTCTGCCCACAATGTGGTTCTGAATTAGTGATCCGTAACTCTAAAACAGGTCCGTTTTTGGGTTGTGCTAGTTACCCTAAATGCGACTTTATTCGTCCATTAGCGCATCACGACAGCAACGAAATAAAGGTGCTTGAAGATTCAGCCTGCCCACAGTGCACAAAACCGCTGGTGGTTAAAAACGGCCGTTATGGCATGTTTATTGGCTGTACAGGATACCCTGAGTGTCATTATATCGCCCACGATGACGAACCTAATAATAACGATGATGTATTATCTGGGTGTCCTAAATGCAAAAAAGGGCAGCTAGTTGCACGCAGCAATAAATTTGGTAAAACGTTTTACTCATGCGATTGTTACCCAAGCTGTAAATATACTCTAAATAACAAACCCATAGCCAAGCCATGCCCTAAGTGCGATTGGCCGCTTGTTATTGAGAAAAAAATGGCCAATGGTACTGTGCTACAGTGCCCACAAAAAAGTTGCCTGCATAAACTTACCACTACTGATTAATATAAATTTCTGGAGCATATTTTGTCAGACCTTTCTACATTGCCTACGGCTATATCTTGCTTAGAGCAAGGTGAAGTTATTTTATATCCTACTGAAGCTGTCTATGGTTTAGGGTGTGATCCAGATAATCAGCAAGCTGTTGAGAAGTTGCTAGAAATAAAACAGCGTCCCGTTGAAAAGGGCCTTATTTTAATCGCCGATAACTACGGCCAGTTATTAAAGTATGTTGACGATGTAAAGCTGCCAATGGACAAACGCGCTGATATTTTCTCTAGTTGGCCCGGTGCTATTACCTGGGTAATGCCTGCAGCTGAAAATACGCCTAAATGGTTAACAGGGCAGTTTGATACGATTGCAGTACGGGTTACTGATCATCCAAGTGTTAAGCGCTTATGCCAGCAATTAGGCAAGCCTCTTGTCTCTACTAGTGCTAATTTAACCGGACAGCCAACGGTAACAAGTATTGAACAAGCCAAGCAGCAGTTTGCAGATAAAGTAGGCTGTTACATTGATGAGCCCTTAGGGGGCAACACGCAGCCAAGCACAATTAAAGATGCCATGACCGGCAAAGTATTTAGAGGTTAATATGCAAAGCGAATTATTAGAACAAGTAAAAGCGTATTTTATGGCTTTGCAAGACACCATTTGCCAAGGTTTAGAGCAGGCCGATGGCAGTGCAAAATTTGTAGAAGATAGCTGGCAACGTGCCGAAGGCGGTGGCGGGCGTACGCGTGTTACCACTAACGGTAATGTAATAGAGCAAGGCGGCGTTAACTACTCGCATGTGTTTGGTGCATCTATGCCGGGCTCTGCGACCGCTCATAGGCCAGAGCTTGCAGGGCGAAGCTTTCATGCATGTGGTGTTTCATTAGTTATTCATCCAAAAAACCCACATGTTCCTACAAGTCATGCCAATGTACGCTTTTTTATAGCTGAAAAAGAAGGCGAAGAGCCTATTTGGTGGTTTGGCGGAGGGTTTGACTTAACGCCTTTTTACCCCGTTTTTGAAGATGTACAGCATTGGCACCAAGTCGCACACGACATTTGTGCACCATTTGGTGAACAAGTGTATCCAAAATACAAAACGTGGTGTGATGAATATTTTTACCTAAAACATCGCGACGAAACACGCGGTGTAGGCGGCTTATTTTTTGATGACTTAAACGAGCTAGGGTTTGAGCAGAGCTTTGCATTTATGCAATCGGTTGGTAATGGCTTTTTAGATGCGTACTTACCTATTATTGAGCGTCGTAAAAATGACGAATATACGCAACAGCAGCGCGACTTTCAATTGTATCGCCGCGGTCGTTACGTAGAATTTAACCTTGTGTGGGATAGAGGTACTCTATTTGGCTTACAAAGCGGTGGGCGCACAGAGTCTATATTAATGTCGATGCCGCCACTGGCGCGTTGGGAATACAATTATAAGCCCGCGCCCGACAGCGCAGAGGCTAATTTGTATCAATACTATTTACGTCCACAAGAGTGGCTAAGCACTAAACCTACTGATTTGATAGCCAGAGAGTGGCAGTTATAAATATTAAATTAAGGTAGGGGCTGTTTAATCCGCAAAGGTCAATAAACCCTAATAAAAGGCGCTTAATAGCGCCTTTTTGCTAAGTAGTTACAATTAGTGCTCATTAATCATATGGGTGGCAAGTTGTCCAAAAGACTGCTTTAACCCTTCGCGCAGTAGGGGGTTGTCTACTTCTATATCGAGGGTTTTATTCATGCAATACATCCACTGATCGCGCAGGTCTTTATTTATAGTAAAAGGCATATGGCGTTTGCGCAGCATAGGTTGGCCATGTTTTTCAGTAAATAGGTTAGGGCCGCCTAACCAACCTGATAAAAATTCAAAAAACACTTGGCGAATTCTATCTAATGGCAGAGGATGCATATCATATAATGGTTTGGCGTATTCATCGCTGGCCATTATGTCGTAGAATCTATTAGCAATAGCACGGGTACCTGCTTCTCCACCAATAATTTCATACGGTGTTTTCTCAGGAGTGGGCGCTGGTTGCTCAGGAGCTGGTTTAGATTTTGAAAAAAGTCGTTTAATCATATTACTTATCATCGTTAATAGGCAGTGTACAACTGCAAAGAGGTTGCTTTAAAATGGACAAATATGCGGTTTTTGGAAATCCAATCAAACATTCAAAATCCCCCGCGATACATAAACAATTTGCTGTATCTTTGGGCGAGCAAATCGACTACCGCGCAATATTAGCACCTATCGATCACTTTGAAAAAACAGTAACCACCTTTTTTGAGCAAGGCGGGATAGGTGCCAACGTTACTATGCCATTTAAAGAGCAAGCATATGCCATGGCTGATGAACTCACCCCGCTTGCTAAAATTGTTGGTGCAGTTAATACACTTAAAAAACGCGATGATGGCACTTTATTAGGCGATAACACCGATGGCGTGGGCTTTGTTAATGATTTACTTGCCAATGAAGTGACAATTACCAATAAGCGTATTTTAATTATTGGTGCTGGAGGCGCAGCAAGAGGGGTGATACTACCGCTACTTGAGCATAACCCAGCTGAAATAACGATTGTTAATCGCACGGCAAAAAAAGCGCAAGACTTAGCACAACTATTTACTGAATATGGCAAGGTAACAGGCTATGGGTTTGATACATTACCTGTAAGCAATTACTCACTTATCGTAAATTCTACCTCTAGCAGTATGAACAATGAGTTACCAGCACTTGACGAAAAACACCTAGGCCAGTGCGCAGTGGCATACGATATGTTTTACTCCCAGCAAAATACCGTATTTATGAACTGGGTTGCAGAGCATAATAACCACGCTAAGCTATTAGATGGCAGCGGTATGTTGGTAGGCCAAGCCGCACAGGCATATTATGTATGGCGTAATAAAATGCCCGCCATACTTCCTGTTGTTAAAGCACTAAAACAAGGCATGCTTAAATGAATCAAGCCATACAGTTTATAGATAGACTCGAGTTTAGAGAACCTTCCCACCAACTAGTCTTTTTTGCACAAGTAACAGGGATGCTGGTGGAGTGTATTATAGATTTACGAAAGCTAGGGCTTCAAGATGAAAGCCATGCAACGCAGCACTTTGATAAATACCGGTTTGATTACGAAGAATGTGCCGAGCAACTTATAGAAGATGAAAGTTATAACTCGGCAGGGCAGATAGAAGTGAATCTAGTTGATCTCTGCTAAATACTCGTCTTTTAATTGCACATAGTTATCTGCCGATACTTTTAAAAAGGCAAGCTCTTGCTCTGTTAATGGGCGGGCTTGCTTTACTGGACTACCAACATATAAATAACCAGACTCCAATCGTTTATTTGGCGGTACTAATGACCCCCCACCAATAATAACGTCGTCCTCTACTATTACATTATCCATTACAATAGCGCCCATACCGACAAGTATACGATTTCCAAGCGTACATCCATGCAGCATCACCTTGTGTCCTACTGTCACATCATCACCAATAATAAGTGGGTAACCATCTGGGTTACTTTTAGTCGCGCGTGATAAATGAAGAACACTACCGTCTTGTATATTTGTACGTTCACCAATACGTATATAGTTAACATCTCCTCGCGCTGCCACTAAAGGCCATACGCTACAGTGGTCACCAATCGTAATATCTCCTACCAAAACAGACGACTCATCAACATAAACAGACGAATTAAAAGAGGGAGTCACACCTTTATAAGAACGGATAGCCATATATATACCTTTTAAATACCAGTTATAGTCGCTTGAGTGTAACAGCAACACTTAAATATAGGCCAGAAAAGGCCTGTTTTGATTATAAAACTACCAGTTATAGAGGGGTTAGTTCACATATTGACCGAACAGTGCTTTTTTTTGGTTTTTCTTTAAAAAAGTGCTTGCGTAAAAATCTGTTCTCCCTATAATGCGACCCCACTGAGACGGGGAACGCCAACGCATAGCGAGGCAGGAGCTGCTCACAGAGTTAAGTAAAACTTCGGTTTTAAATCTTCTAAAAAGAAAGTTTAAAATTAAGTGTTGACTCGAAAAATAAAGGATGTATTATACGCA
>NZ_JALNTN010000021.1:0-75632 GCF_023161905.1 Pseudoalteromonas sp. 2CM41L | reverse complement strand
GGTGCCGACTAACCGAGTCGAACGGTTGACCTACTGATTACAAGTCAGTTGCTCTACCAGCTGAGCTAAGTCGGCACTGCTTTAGTACGGGGCGAGATATTAGAGTAAGGTTTATTATGATGCAACTATAAAATTAAAAAAAATGTAATTTTTTAGCTTAAATGCTCACAATTCATGCAAAAGTGCTTAATTTTGCTGTTTTTCGTCGTTTTTACTTAGCTCATGCCAATAATTTAATCCTTTCATAACCAATAAAGAATCAAAAATACTGCCACTTATTTGTTGCTGTAACAGTAAACCGTAACCTCCGGCGCACAAAATTTGTGGTTTTTGTTCGCCTGTTACGTGTTTAAGTTGATATTTGGCCTGTTCAATAGCGCCTAATGTTGCCACCAGCGCGCCATTTTTTAATCCATTGGGTGTGTTTTTACCTAGCTCGTTTAAAAAGGGGGTATTGGCATCATCAAACACGCGGTGAGTATTTTGTGTTAATGAGCGAGTCATTAAATCAAGGCCGGGCAATATCCAGCCTCCTAAGTGCTCGCCTTCGCCGCTCAGTACATCGATAGTGGTTGCAGTGCCAGCATCAACAATAAGACTCGCTCTGTTTGGGTAAAGTGTAAAACCTGCCACCAGCGCAAGCCAGCGGTCAATACCTAAATTGCTAACCTGTTCATATGCGCAGCTTAAGCCACTGAGATTTTTACTAACATGCGCCTCAAAACACGGAATACTTTTTTTGGCGGCTAATGTGAGCGCGTCATTTAATAATTCACTATTACCTACACAAGCATACACAACCTCAGTTATTGCTTGCCACGGCACGTCGCTCATAGAAACGGGCGTTGCTTGTTGCTCGCGCCATAAGGCCGCTTTTAATGACGTATTACCTACATCTATTAGCAGTTTCATAATTCGGCCTTTCTTAACGAGATTTCGCCACCATAGTAACTTTTAACTTCGCCGTCTTGGCGAATACGTATTCCGCCGTGCTGATCAATACCCTCACAAATACCCCGCCAGCTTCTGTGTCCCGTATTTAGCTCTACGCATTCTCCTGCAAAGGCGTTTAGGGCGTTCCACTGTGCGTACATGCTGTTTAGCCCGTCTTGTTGGTAATCTGCCAAGCGCTGCTCTAAATAAAAGGTAAGCGAAGCAACTAACTGGTTTTTATCAAGCACGGTGGTGTGTTGGCTTAAATCAGTCCATGCTTGGTCAATCTGTTCGCTGGTGTTTTGCGGCATTTGTAGATTAATGCCAATACCAATGACTAGCTGACAAGGGCCTTGCGGTTGCCCATCTAGCTCAACTAATACTCCGGCTAGTTTTTGCTTATTTATATATATGTCGTTTGGCCATTTAAGTTCAATGTCTATATCGTAAAGTGCTTTTATAGCATCGTATACCGCAAGCCCTACTGCAATTGATACGCCCATAGCAGCTTGCAGGCCATCATCTAAGCGCCAAAAATAACTGTAATATAAATTGGCGCCAAACGGAGATTGCCATACCCGGCCTCGCCTTCCGCGCCCGGCTTGCTGCATTTCGGCAACCACAACAGTGCCAGACTCAAGCGCGACTTTATTTTGAATACGGCGCATTAGCTCGCTGTTGGTTGAATCTATAATAGGGTGTACTTCTACTTGGGCTGTATTGGCACCTAATGCGTGGTAATGTTTGGTTATATCGGCTTGGTTTAGCAATCCCACCGCATTGTTTAAACTGTAACCTTTACCCGTCACTTTAAATATATCGAGCCCCATGCCTTGCAGTGTTTGAATATGTTTACTCACTGCAGCACGGCTTATACCCAGCTGCTCGCCAAGGACTTGGCCCGATACAAAGCCACCTTGGTTAAGTGCATTTAATATAGCTAGTTTATTTCCATCTGGTGCTTTCATTACGCGTGCTCCGTAATAATATGGCATTCACTATTTGTGTTTATAAGCCTTACTTCGTGCTCTAGCATTATGCCGTAACGTGCAAACACCGTATTTTGTATATGCGTGATCATAGTGATTAAATCGCTTCCTTTACTATCACCATGATTAACTAATACCAGCGCCTGCTGCTGATGCACCTCAATCCCTGCTACTGTAAAGCCCTTCAAGCCCGCTTGGTCAATTAGCCAACCTGCCGCCACTTTGTGATGGCTTTCCCCATAGGGGTAATGCGGTAAATCATTAAACCGCACAAGCAGCGCTTCTAAACGCGCATTGCTAATAATCGGATTTTTAAAAAAGCTACCCGCATTGGCTAAAGTGTATGGGTTTGGCAGCTTAGCGTTACGAATTTCAATAACCTGCTCAAATACCATTTTAGGGGTGGGATTTTGCAATACTTTGAGTGGGCCATAACTTAAAACTGGCTGCCACTTCTTAGGGAGCGCTAAATTAACTTGAGTGATCACCGCTTTGTTTTTTAAAGCATGTTTAAAAATAGAGTCACGATAAGCAAACTCACACTGTGCGTTAGTTAAAGTCACCTTGGTTTTTGTGGCTATATCAATGTATTCAACCGACTCTACAAATTGAGCGAGCTCAACACCATAAGCACCAATGTTTTGTACCGGCGACGCCCCAACAGTGCCCGGAATAAGCGCTAGGTTTTCAAGCCCTGCAATATTTTTATCAAGTAAATAGCTTACTAGGTTATGCCAGTTCTCGCCCGCAGCTGCACTCACTAATACGTCATTTTCACGCTCGGTAATAGTAATGCCCTTAGTGGCCATTTTAATTACGGTGCCTGCGTAGTTTTCTAAAAATATTGTGTTGCTACCTTCCCCTAATAAACAAAACGGAGCACTAAAACGGTGTGCTTTAAGTTGCTCAACCGAGGTTATTTCAACAAAATGCTGGCATTGATTGTTTAGTGCAAAGGTATGTAAAGGTTTTAATGAGTGCGCCACAAAGGTCTCTGAGTGTACTGGTAACTAATCGCAGTAGTTTACCTTATTGTCGCAAAGAATGTAAAAATCACTCAACCCGCTGTATCAATCATGATATAAAACCTGCACTTATTATTAGTGTTCAGGGTATTTTATGAAAATTAAACCTCTTTTTTTAAGCCTCGCTATGGCCGGTATGTGCTCGCAAGCAATGGCAAACGCGATTGATCAAAACTCATACGCCAACCTAGATGATGTGGTAACAACACACTTAAACCTTGATTTAGATGTCGATTTTGCCGACAAGCAATTAGAAGGTTTTGTTGAGCACACGCTAAAGTGGAACAATGACACGAGTAAAAAGCTGGTACTTGATACCCGCGACTTAGACATTGATAAAGTAATGTACCAAGACACCTCGGGCGATTGGCACAAAGCTAAATTTACACTGGCAGATCGCGATGATGTTAAAGGCTCAAAACTAACAATTACTTTAAAAAGCCAAGCGCCAAAAGTACGTATTTACTACAACAGCCGCCCAGAAGCATCTGGCCTGCAATGGTTAACACCAGAGCAAACAGCCAGCAAAACGCACCCGTTTATGTACAGCCAATCGCAGGCTATTCACGCTCGTAGCTGGTTACCAGTACAAGATACCCCTGCCATGCGCGTTACTTACTCTGCCCGTATTCATACAGCAAAAGATATACGTGCCGTAATGAGCGCTGATAACAAAGACGCACTATACAAAGATGGCGACTACCACTTTGAGATGCCACAAGCTATTTCGCCGTACTTAATTGCGATTGGTGCAGGTAATTTAGAATTCAAAGCCATGTCAAAACAAACAGGTATATTTGCCGAGCCTGAAATTTTAGACGCTTCGGTTGCCGAGTTTAACGACACCCAAGCCATGATCGACAAAACCAACGAAATGTATGGTGAGTATGCATGGGGCCGTTACGATTTATTAATGTTACCGCCTAGCTTTCCGTTTGGAGGCATGGAAAACCCGCGTCTTTCGTTTATTACCCCTACCGTAGTTGCTGGCGATAAAAGCTTAGTAAACCTTATTGCGCATGAGCTTGCACACTCTTGGTCTGGTAACTTAGTTACCAACGCTACGTGGGAAGATTTATGGTTAAACGAAGGTTTTACCTCTTACGTTGAAAACCGCATTATGGAAGAAGTGTTTGGCCGCGACCGCGCCGTAATGGAGCAAGCTTTAGATGCAGCAGGCTTACGTGCTCAGCTTAAAACCATTGATGCACCCGATACGCGCCTTAATTTAAAACTTAATGGCCGCGATCCAGATGATGCATTTAGCTCAGTGCCATACACTAAAGGGCAGCTATTTTTAATCTACCTAGAAGAAAAATACGGCCGAGATAAGTTTGATGACTTTGTTAAGACCTACTTTAATGAGTTTGCATTTAAATCACTGACTACTGCGCAATTTGTTACTTACTTAAAAGCTAACTTAATTGAAAAATATCCAGGCGTTGTAAGCATGGATAAAGTGAATGAGTGGATTTTTGAGCCAGGTTTACCAAGCGATGCACCTAACCCAACATCGGATGCGTTTGATAAAGTAGATACAGCAAGCGCAGCATGGTTAAAAGGTGAAACAAGCGCAGCACAATTACCTACGGCTCAATGGACAGTGCACGAGTGGTTACACTTTTTAAATAACCTACCACGTGATTTAAGCTTAGATAAAATGAGCGAGCTTGATAAGCAATTTAACTTAACGCAATCAACCAATGCAGAGCGCGCGTTTGCATGGTTTATGTTAGCGGTAGGTAATGGTTACCAACCTATTTACCCAGCGCTTGATAAGCACTTATCAGGTATTGGCCGCCGTAAATTAATTGTGCCGTTATACAAAGCACTTATTAAAAATGGTAAGCGTGAGTGGGCACACGATGTATACATCAAAGCACGCCCAGGCTACCACCCACTTGCACAAGGCACCATTGACGCTTTATTTGATAAATAAGCAACCTGTGCCATCCCTAAAGGTGTTCACACCTTTAGGGTAAAGCAGCAAAACCATTAAAAAGGCCGATTTATCGGCCTTTTTAATACTGTAATTTTCTCAAGCTAAAAACTGTAACTAAGCTCAGCGCAGTTAGCGCTTAACATTAGTAGCTTGAGATAAGTTTATTACTCAGCGCCTTGGTTCGTTACCTTTTCTAAAAAGGCTTTTCGCTCAGCAAGCGTGGCTTGCTGCCACCAAAATTCTAGCATTTGCGGTGCACTTGGCATGCCTTTGCCATTAATAGGCGCAATAGGCTTTATAGGTTGGCTTGGACGCGTTGGACCCGCTGGCACCGTATTTTGTAAAGCAGGCTTTTGACTTGCAAGCTGTGTATTTGAAATAACACTAAGCGGCTGTGCCACAGATGCGCCCTTTGCTTTTAAACTTACCTGTGGTGCCTCAGCAAATATTTTCGCTGATACCGCGTTATCGGCACGATTAAACACCATGTCGTAGTCTTTGTTATCGTCAATAGTAATATCTACCCAAAACGGTTCAGACTCTATTACCTCATGGTCGTCAAAGCCTAGCTCGTATAAATCGGTGTATTTTAATTTTAATCGATAAGACCCAGGGGCAAGTTCAATATCGTCAACGCGGCTAAATAGAGAGCTTTCAATCACTCTTTCGCCGACTTGTAAAGGCACTAACTCTTCAGGAAAGTGAATATTTCCGGCACTTACTGACATACTCATCAATAGTGCCGCAGCTGCAGTTATTAACATTGGTTTACGCATAAAAACTCCTTTATTTGTTTTGAGTTTGACACTGCAAACAAAATTTGTCATTAGTGACTTTAAATTCAACCCTTACACTGAAACGATTATGAGCACAGAGACAATATTTACAAAAATTATTAACCGCGAAATACCTGCCGACATTATTTACGAAGACGACACTACCCTTGCATTTAAAGATATAAACCCGCAAGCTCCTTTTCATGTGTTAATTATTCCAAAAAAAGCAATTGCCACTATCAATGATATTAATAGCGAAAACTCACATTTAGTTGGAAATTTATACGAGATTGCTGCTAAATTAGCCAAGCAATTTAACTTTAGTGACGATGGCTACAGAGTAGTAATGAACTGCAATAAACACGGCGGGCAAACCGTGTATCACATACATTTACATATGCTTGCAGGCAAAGAAATGGGCTGGCCTCCGTATCAAGAAGCTAAAAAATTAAAAATTTAATAATAAAAATTCACTGGAATTATTAGTATTTAGCTAGTTACAAATGTTATGGTTTATCATGTATATAAAGTGAAAAATAATTACTTATTTGCAACATTTTATGTTTAAATAATCGTAAAATCGTACTTGTTCACAAGGCGAAACCCGACTTTCTAATACAAAAGGTGTGGAAGTCGTGATAAACTTAACTAGTCAGCTTTATAAAAAGAGTATAAAAACATGAGCAGTTCAGCCTTTTTGTTATTAGATCAAGAGCCAATTAACACCATTGGCATTAACGTTTTAGAACCTTTGTTAAAAACGCAAGGCCTTGACGTAACCACGGGTACAAATATTTTAGATGTACCAGAAGGGACTCGATTACTGTTCATTGAAACATCAAGTAACGATGCATGGGGTAAACTAAAAGAACAGCTAGTTAACCTGCGCACCAAGTGCGATATCGTATTATTTAACCTAGACGAAAACCCAGAGCTCGCTAACCGCGCGCTTTTGAGCGGTATTCGTGGCGTGTTTTATACGACAGATAACGCTGATGTATTAATGAAAGGTATTCGCTTACTTTTAGAAGATCAGCTTTGGTACAGACGTGACATTATGTGTAATGCATTAAACCGCATGCTGCAGTTTAATAAAGACGCACTACACAAGCTGACCGAAGGCGACATAGAGCCAATTAAACTCACTAAACGAGAAAAAGCAATAATCTCGTTAATGAGTAAGGGTTCTAAAAACAAAGAAATTGCTGAAGATTTAAGCATCAGCCCGCACACAGTTAAAACACATTTATACAGCGCATTTAGAAAAACTAAATGTCGTAACCGTATTGAGCTACTATCTTGGGCTCAACAAAACATTCCAGACGAAATTCGTTAATCAATTTCGTAATTTAAAAATAGGCACTTATGGTGCCTGTTTTTGTTTATGCTGCATGCTTGTTAAATTAATCGCTTTTTATTACTCTATTTAAAGTACCCATTGCTGGAACCTCTATGCTCGACTCATTTACCCTCTTTTTTGCCAGCATTGCCGTTATTATTGTAATGACCCTTCTTAACTTTTTAACATGGCGTACCAACAAAAGTACCCCAGGTACTCTGCTTTATATTTTTTACCCGGTTTTATTACTAGGCGCAGTAATTGGCTTTACGCTTATTGGCAAAACGCACAACCTTATTGTGATTAGTATTGCCAGCAGTATGATGTTTGGCGCATCAATTGTGCACAGCTTGGCTATATGCCAATTTTTAGATTATAGGGGTATTGGCTTTAAGCTACTGTGCTCCTTTACCGCGTTTAGCGCCGTAATGTTGGGGTATTATTCTTTTATTGACCCTTCTTTACGCGAGCGTATTTACGTCTCGGATGTACAGCACATTGCAGAAGCCACTTTTTTGCTGTTTTTATTTATTAAATATGCCCGAAAAACCTACCCAAATGGCACCATTGTTTACATTTTAATATTAACTTTAGTTGGCCTGAGCTTTATTAGCCGCTCACTATTTATGGTTAATATTGAACAACCCCTGCTATTGCAAAGCCCATGGTTTAGCAGCTTACTGTTTTTAAATGGCGTTATTGCACCTATGTTTTATGCCGCTGGTATGGCGCTTTTGTGTAATGAACGCAGAGAAAAAAATCTTAACAAGCTGGCCGACAAAGCCCAAAAAGATTTAGAAATTAGAGGCCTGTTTTTATCAACTATTAGCCATGAAATTCGCACCCCTCTTAATGGCATATTAGGCAGCGCCCAATTGGTTATGAACCAAAGCACCGACACCCGCAATAAAGCCTATTGTGAGGCCATTATTAATTCGGCCGAGTCGTTAAATTTACTGGTTGATAAAGTGCTCGACTACGCAAGCCTAGATCAAAGTGATGAAGCACTTTACGAAGAAGACATTGAATTTAAAACCTGGTTAAACAATTTATGTTTATTACTCAGCCCATTGGCGGAGCAAAAGCAGCTTAAGTTTGAACTGGTATGTAATATCCCTGAACAAGCCTGTTACTACTGCGATCAGCAAAAATTAAGGCAAATTATTATTAACCTTGTTGGTAACGCCATTAAATTTACCGACCACGGTATAGTAAAAATTCAGGTTGATTTAATAAGCGATAGGCAGCTTGAGCACACCATAAAAATTAGCGTTAAAGACTCAGGCCCCGGTATCGAAAAAGACGAAATAGCCTACTTAACCGAACCCTATGTACAAAGTAGCGCCGGCAAAGAAAAAGGCGGCACCGGCCTTGGGCTTGCCATCACCAGCCGCTTACTAGAAAAGCTAGGCAGCCGTTTAGAAATAACCAGTCAACTAGGCACTGGTAGCGTATTTAGCTTTACTACCACCTTTACGCTAGGGGAGCTTAGCTTGGTAGAGCAGCGCCATCAAAACAAAGACTACTTAACCGGCCTTGAAGTACTGCTAGTCGAAGATTTAGATTTAAATCAAAAAATTGCCATTGAATTTATGGCCGAAGATGAGCATAAAATAAAGCTCGCCAAAGATGGTAAAAGCGCTATTGAACTGCTGCAAACGCATCACTTTGACGTTATTTTACTGGATATGAACCTGCCAGACTTTACCGGCCAAGAGGTATTAAAACGACTGCAGCGTTTGGAGCATAAAAACCAGCGCACGCCCGTACTGGCTTTTACAGCAAGCTTAAGCCCTGACGAGGTAAAAGAATACTTAGCTCTGGGAATAAAAGACATAGTAGGCAAACCAATTAAGCAGCAAAAGCTTCGCCAAGCACTGAGTGATTCACAATCCAATCAAACTGCAAATATTGCTGTAGAGCTAGTAGACACATTATACGACGAAACCGCAGCAGAAACACTAACCAGCTCATTTAGTGAGGATGAAGTGTCGTCGATTTACAATGAATTTGTACTCTCAGCACGGACTAAACTAACCCGATGCCAAGAACTTATTGACCAGCAACCAGAGCAGTGCATTAAATTATTGCACCGCCAAGCAAGCACCGCGCTGCAATTAGGCTTTAACCGTTACGGTATTGAGCTTAAAAAAATAGAGCGCCGCTTGCTTGATAACAAACCCCATAACAACCTGTTAGATGAGGCGTTAGAGCTATGGCAGCGCAGCCTAGAACAATACTTAAAGTATGTGCGCGGGCAGTTGAGTTAATGGGCTTTTCTATTGCAGATTAAGCTGTTTACTCTCTTCCATACTTATCATCAAAACGCTCTATGTCACTTTCATCTAGTACGGCGCCAGTTTGTACTTCAATGACAATTAGCGGCTCTTTTTGATTGTTCGCTAAGCTGTGTATTTGTTTTGCTGCAATGTAGCAAGATTGGTCGTGGCTAAGTGTTAATGCTTGCTTATCAATACGAACATCAGCAATACCCGATACCACCACCCAATGCTCTGCACGATGCTGATGGCGCTGCGTTGAAAGTTTAGCACCGCTATTAACGGTTATTTTTTTAACTTTAAAACCACCACCTTCAACCAAAGTGCGGTAATTGCCCCATGGCCGATACACAACCTGATGATGATTGAGTTTATCACTTTGGCTAACCGCTAATTGCTTGAGCAATAAAGGCAGACCATCGAGCTTGTTTTTATTGGCAACGAGGGTAGCATCGTGGGTATGAATAATAGCTAAGTCGCTAACCCCAAGGGTAGCAACGCTGTGATCGTCTTCGCTTATAACAAAATTATTAGTACTGTTTTGCGCGGTATGGCTATCGTTTTCATTATTGCCATGTGCATCTTTTTTAATAAGGCTAGCCAAGGCACTAAAGCTGCCTACATCACTCCAATTAAGAGCAACAGGCAGCACTGCTACATTATTACTACGCTCTAAGATGGCGTAATCGATAGAGTCACTTGGGCAGGTTTTAAGTGGCTCACTTACCGGCCTTGTAAACCCTAAATCGTCAGAGAAATTAGCCGCCTCACTTACACTGTGTGCAATTTTTGGGGCAAAGCGTTCTAGCTCATTTAAATAGGCTTGTGGTGTAAATAAAAACATCCCGCTATTCCAGCTATAACCGCCTTGAGTTAAATAATGCTCAGCGGTAGCCAAGCTTGGCTTCTCTTTAAATTCAGCCACTTTATAGCAATTTGAGCCTACTATTTTACTACCTTGCTTAATGTAGCCAAACCCAGTGTGGGGCTGTGTTGGTGTAATTGAAAACGTGACCAACATACCTTGCTGGGCTAATTCAATTGCATCATTTAATTTAAGGGTGAGCTCAGTAAAGTTGGATATATGATGATCGGCAGGCATCACCAGTATTGGCCCGGTTATGCCTTGCTGTAAAGCGTAGTGTGCTGCCAGCGCAATAGCCGGCGCGGTATTTTTACCCTGCGGCTCTAACAAAAGTGCATGAGGAGCGGCCTGTGCACTTTGCTCAGCAGCAATAAAGCGGTGCTGTTCGTTACAAACAAGTATTGGCTTTGCAAACCCCTTGCCCGACACACGCGCTAACGTGCTTTGTAATAGTGAGTGTTTGTTATCAAGCAGAGATAAAAATTGCTTAGGCATAGCTTGGCGAGAAAGCGGCCATAACCGTGTGCCAATGCCGCCCGCTAAAATTACCGGTGTAATAAGGGTTGTATTCATAAAGCCGCCAATAAACATATCAGCGGCTATTTTAGCACTTTATTGGCTAGGCGCTAATGCTTAACGATTTATACCAAGGTAAACGCGTCGGCATCTAAGTAAGCAGGAAACGAGGCTTTAAAATCATCGAGCGGTGCTTTTTCAAGTGTTACGGTAAGTAACTCTTGTGTATTGTCTTTTGCTTTGGCGATTGTATCGCCTTTAAAGTCGTATACAGCCGTGCCGCCATTGTGCGCAACACCATTGCCATCATCGCCAACACGGTTAACGGCTACTACATAACATAGGTTTTCCATAGCGCGCGCCATTAATAGCGTATCCCAAATATGGCGACGAACTGCAGGCCAGTTAGCAACGTTTATCATTACATCGTAATCATTATTGTTGCGCTGAAAAACCGGAAAGCGCAAGTCGTAACATACTTGCGGCAGTAACTTAAAACCGTTAATTTCAAACGTTTTACGTGCTTGCCCTGCCACAACGTAATCGCCCTCACTGCCTAAGCGAAATAAATGACGTTTATCGTAATAATTTACCTCGCCACTTGGCGTCACCCAATAAAAGCGATTCGCTTTTTTATCGCCTTGAGCAACCAAAACCGAACCTGCAATAACGGCTTTATGTTTATGTGCTTGGGTTTTTAGCCAGCTCAACACTTTGCCATTTTCGGGCTCTGCGCAATCAAGATTAATAGCAAAGCCTGTGGCGAAGGTTTCGGGTAGTAAAATTAAATCAGGTTGAGCGCTCATCGCTGCTAATTTTTTATCAAACATGGCTAAATTGGCGTCTTTATCAAGCCAATGCAGCGCACTTTGAACGAGTGTAAGCGTTAAAGTTGACATAATATTTGCGCGGCCTCTATTAAGGTTTCATCGTTTTTAGCAAAACACAGTCGAATCACTTTATCATTTGAAGGTTGCTTATAAAACACACTTAAAGGAATAGCAGCAACCCCAGCTTGCTCTACTAACCAGTGGCAAAAATCCACATCCTTAAGATCAGACACTTCACTGTAATCGAGCAATAAAAAGTACGTACCTTGGCTTGGTAAAATATTAAAACGGCTGTCACTTAAGTGCTGTGCCAGTAAGTCGCGCTTTTGCTGATAAAAATTACTCAGCTCATCGACATGCTCGCCTTGTTGTTCAAGCATGTCGGCCAATGCGTGTTGTGCAGGTGTAAAGCTTGAAAAGGTAACGTACTGGTGTATCTTTCTAAATTCAATAGCAAGTGGTGCAGGCGCAATACAGTACCCCATTTTCCAGCCGGTACTGTGAAAGGTTTTGCCAAAGCTTGATATAACAAAGCTTTTTTCACGTAGTTGCTCATCACAAAGCATGCTTAAGTGCTTATCGCCATCAAAGGTAATGTGTTCGTAAACTTCATCACTTATTACATATAAATCGTGATCGCTTACTAACGATTTGAGCGCGTTTATATCATCACTTTTAAGTATTTTTCCGCTTGGATTGTGTGGCGTATTAATAATTATAGCGCGCGTGCTTTTGCTCACTGCACTGCGAACAGCTTGCCAATCAATAGCATAATCGGGGGCATGCAATGCAATATGAACTGTTTTACCGCCAGCAAGCTCAATGGCAGGCTGGTAAGAGTCATAAGCGGGGTCAAACACAATGACTTCATCATCGGGGCGTACTATAGTTTGAATAGCCACAAATAATGCTTCGGTGGCGCCCGACGTTACCGTAACTTGCTCAGCTGCATCAATGTTAGCCGCGTATTTACGCGAAACTAAATTTGCTATTTGTTGCTGTAAACGGGGCACACCACTGGATGGCGAATATTGATTAACCCCTTGCTGAACATAAAAATTTAGCTGGTTTTTCAGTAGTTCTGGCGCATCAAACTCAGGAAAACCCTGCGATAAATTTATTGCCGAATGCTGACTTGCCAAGCCACTCATTTGGCTAAATATACTAACACTTAAATTTGGTAATTTACTTTCAAACACGACAGGCCCTTAATGATGGTTTTGCGCTTAAAGCGATGCTATCATTGCTTAAAACAGAAGTATAGCCGTCTAAAATTAAATAGCTTTATATCAATTTGCTTAATTAACTGAGCTATTTTGAGGTAGCAAAAACGCAGCTCGCGTTTGGTTTAGCGCCTCAAACGCATTAAGTATTATTACGCATTGGTATTACACTCATTGGTGAGGAATGTATGCACAACAATACCGCTATTTCGCAACTTATTGAAGCCGGAAAATGGATCAGTCAAAAAGGCTGGGTTCCCGCCACCGGCGGAAATTTTTCGGCGCGCACCGCAACAGGGTATGTGGTTACCGCTAGCGGCTTTGATAAAGGTCAGCTCGGTACACACACATTCATTGAGCTTGATCATCAAGGTAATCGCACTAAAGGTGCTGGCAACCCATCGGCCGAAACGCAACTGCACCTAGGCATGTATAAGCTTATTCCGCACGCAAACGTGGTACTGCATACTCACTCAGTAGCAGCCACCGTACTATCGCGTGTAATTAAAAGCCATGCATTAAATTTAAGCGGTTACGAAATGCAAAAGTCACTCAGTGGGGTAACCTCGCATTTAGATACGCTCAGCATTCCTATTTTTGAAAACGACCAAGACATAGACCGCTTAAGCTTGCTGCTTAGCGATCACCACTTACATACACCCATTGAGCATGCAGTGTTAATTCGTGGGCATGGCGTTTATGTAGTAGGGCGTAATTACAAGCAAGCACTTCGCCATTTAGAAGGGTTAGAGTTTTTATTTTGTTGCGAGCTGGAACGGTTAAAAATAGAAGGTATTGGGGCACAGCTATAATGATAAAAGCAATTTTAACTGATATTGAAGGCACCATAACACGTATCTCATTTGTAAAAGAGGTGCTGTTTCCGTATGCAGCTAAACAACTAGCAACGTTTATGCGCTTAAACGAAAATAAAACCCATGTCGCTGAGCAAATAGCGGCTGTTAAAGCCATTATTAATGAGCCAGATGCCGATATAGAAAATGTCATTAGCGTGTTACTAAAGTGGATTGAAGAAGATAAAAAAATTACCCCTTTAAAGCAAATACAAGGGCTAATTTGGCAAACGGGCTACGAGCACGGTGATTTTAAAGGCCACCTATACGCAGATGCGTTTGAGTTTTTACAAGCTCAGCATGCTCAAGGCACCGCACTCTATGTGTATTCATCAGGCTCGGTAAGGGCGCAGCAGTTACTCTTTAAATACAGTGACTATGGCGATATTCGCCCCCTGTTTAACGATTTTTTTGATACCAAAGTCGGCGCAAAGCAAGAGCAAGCCGCCTATAACACTATAGTTAATCAGCTCCCTTTTAGTGCTAACGAAATCTTGTTTTTAAGTGATGTGGCAGGTGAGCTTGATGCAGCCAAAGCCGCAGGGCTTAAAACCTTGCACTTAATCCGTGATGGCCAAGCACATAGCGCGCACCCATATGTACATGACTTTAGCACAGTTAAATTGGAGCAATTTGCATGAGCCAATTAACAATTTATGCTAACAACAATCCAAGTAATGCGCTGTTAAACACCCGCGATTTAAGCGAAATTACTCAGCAATTAGCAAAGGTAAATGTACGTTTTGAACAATGGCAAGCAACCGCACCCATTAATGAGCACACCACAAATGAGCAAATTATTGCAGCGTATAAAAATGATATAGCGCGCTTAAAAGCGCAAAATGGCTACCAAACGGTGGATGTTATTTCGCTTGCAAAAGGTAATCCTGCAGCGGCACAAATGCGAGAAAAGTTTTTATTTGAGCACACTCATAGTGAAGACGAAGTTCGCTTTTTTGTAAAAGGCCAAGGGTTATTTTGCCTACATATTGATGCCAAAATTTACCAAGTATTATGCCAGCAAGGTGACTTAATTTCGGTCCCAACTCTTACCCCACATTGGTTTGATATGGGGAGCGACCCAGAGTTTACCGCCATTCGATTATTTAATAATACCGAGGGCTGGGTTGCAAAAAGCACCGAGTCTGAAATTGCGAAGCAGTTTCCGTTGCTCGCATAGCAAAAGTAATACGCTCCACAAAGGGATAAGTGGAGCGCTGTTTAAAAACTACTTAAGCGCTGTTAACGCCCCACTCTCTACATCACTTTTATTGTAAACACCGGTATCTAACACCCAAGCTGTTATTAGTTTTGCAGGTGTTACATCAAATGCGGGATTATACACATTGGCATTAGTGGGTGCCCACAGCGCCTCACCAAAACTGCCACTTACGCCGCGTACCTCTGCGCTATTTCGCTGCTCTATTGCTATATCGCTACCGCAAGCTGTTTGTGTATCAAGCGTAGTTAAAGGCGCGACAACATAAAAAGGAATATCATGAAAATGGGCCAATACAGCTAAATTATAAGTTCCCACTTTATTAGCAAAGTCGCCATTAGCAGCAATACGATCGGCGCCTACCACTATTTTATCTACCTTGCCTGCGGCCATTAAGCTTGCTGCCATATTATCGCAAATAAGCGTATACGGTACTTGCCAGCGCTCAAGTTCGAACGCGGTTAAACGCCCGCCTTGCAACAAGGGCCGCGTTTCATCAACCCACACATGTATATTGCCGTGTTGTTGCTGCGCTTTGTAAATAACGCCTAATGCTGTACCAATACCAGCAGTCGCTAATGCGCCGGTATTACAATGGGTTAAAATATTGTCGCCGCTGTTTATAAGCTCAGCTCCGCGCGTTGCCATGCGCTCACATAGGGCAATGTCTTCAACAAAAAGGCGCTCTGCGCTGCACACCACTGCTGCTACAAAGTCATCGCTTTTAAGGGCCTCTCTTAATGTAGCCATACAATGCATTAAATTAACAGCGGTTGGCCTTGTGGCTTCAAGCTCATCAATTGCTTTTGCAAGCGCCGCTTGAGTTCCCCCCTGCTGCGCTAAATGAGCAACCAGCAAACTCGCACCTAAGCCTATTAATGGTGCGCCACGAATTTTTAAACTGATGATCAGCTCCTTCATCGTCTCAACACTATGGCATTCGTGCCATACCTGCTGATGAGGAAGTAAATACTGGTCAAGCACACTTAATGTGCCGTTTTCATATTTTAAACTGCTTGCGATAAGGTTTTGCATGGTGAGGCTGCTTAAATAAAATGCGTAAGGGTATTTTACATCAGTTTGAATAACTCTCAAGTTAGACTTGTAGACATCTAAACATTTAAAGGTATAGAATGCCCAAAAAGGTTATTTGAGAACTCACTATGGCTAACTATGTCGCGTTTAATGCGCAGCGCGCAATTGAATATGTAAACTCGCTAATTGACTCTAAGCAGTATGATTTTTTTAATGCTGGCGCACACTTAACTGCGTACGAATTTGGTGACGGTAACCTTAATTTAGTATTTAGAATTAGCGATGAGCACCATAACAGCATTATTTTAAAGCAAGCACTGCCTTATGCTCGTTGTGTAGGTGAATCATGGCCGCTCACGCTTGATAGAGCCCGTATTGAGGCGCAAGTGTTACTTAACCATGGCGCTATTTGCCCACAAAACACCGCTAAAGTACTGCACTATAACCAAGCTTACGCACTTACTATTTTAGAAGATTTAGGTCACTTAAAAATATTGCGCACTGCGCAAAATAACGCGGAGCAATTTCCTAAGTTAGCCGAGCACGTAGCTACGTATTTAAGCCATACCGGGTTTTATAATTCAGATTTTTACCTAACCGCCCAGCATAAAAAGGCCCTCGTACAGCAATTTACTAACCCTGAGCTTTGCCAAATTACAGAAGATTTATTTTTTAGCGATCCGTATACAGATCACGAACGCAATCACTTTGACGAGCAACTTACTACACATGTACACGCTTTGCGTGATAACACGGCACTTAAGTTAGAAGTTGCGAAATTAAAAGCTAATTTTTTATCTAACCCGCAAACATTGCTGCACGGCGATATGCACAGCGGCAGTATTTTTGTAGATACCAATACCACTAAAGTGATTGACCCCGAGTTTGGCTTTTTTGGCCCTGTTGGTTTTGATATAGGCTCTTTTATTGGCAATTTACTATTAAATTACTGCGCACAAGCAGGGCATATTGAAGAGTTTGTAGCACGGCGAAACTATCAAACGCATTTACTTAGCTGCATTGTTGAAAGCTATAATTTATTTGAGCAACAATGGTTAACTTTAATTGCCAACCACAGCACAGATCACACCCTTAATACCGAGGGCTACCCACAGTACTTTATGAAAACCGTATTACAAGACGCCATAGGTTATTGTGGAACAGAACTAATTAGGCGCACCATAGGGCTCGCGCATGTGGTAGATATTGACAGCATTGAAGATGAAAATACGCGCCTTGCAGTACAAAAACAAACGCTGAGCTTAGGTGAGCAACTTATTTTAAATGCCAAAAGCTGCGACAACAAAGATGCCTTTTTTAGTTTATTAATAAGCCAACTAAATTAAAAAAGGCGCCAAAGCGCCTTTTTTATACTAATACCGTTATTGGTAGTTTTCGTAAATTTTATCGAGCGGCTCCGACAGCCCGCTTTCTTGCACTATACGCACGTGTTTACGCCTTAATTCCCGCGCACTCGTTACACCACATGAGTGGGCAATTAAGCCAGCGCCGTAATGAATATATTTATTATAATTGGCAACTCGCTGGGCTTTATCGGCAACATTTAACCCACGCTGTAGCCGCTCGTTATGGGTAGTTACACCGGTTGGGCAGGTGTCTTTATTACATTGCATGGCCTGTATACAGCCTAACGCAAACATATGACCACGCGCAGAAACAACAAAATCAGCACCCAAAGCAAGCGCCCATGCTACCTTAGAGGGCACAATTAACTTACCCGAAACAATGACTTTAACCCGCCCTGTTAAGCCGTGTTTTTCAAGCATATTAACAACCAGCGGTAAGCTTTCGCGCAGCGGTAAACCTACCGAATCTAATAAGGGTTGTGGCGCTGCGCCCGTACCGCCATCGGCACTATCAATAGTGATAAAATCCGGTGCTGATTCAAGCCCTCGGTGGTTTATTTCTGCAAATAGCGTTTCTAGCCATGTGTAATCACCAATAACGGCTTTAAAGCCGGTAGGTTTGCCTGTGGCGTTTCGCACTGTGGCAATCATATCTAATATGTCGCTTGGCTTTTTGATCTCTGGGTGCCCATTTGGGCTAATTGAATCTTTACCCTCAGGGATGCCCCTTATTTTAGCAATTTCAGCATTAACCTTTTTACCTGGTAACATACCGCCTTTACCTGGTTTGGCGCCCTGGCTTAATTTAAGCTCAAACATTTTTACGTTTTTATGCGCCGCAATTTCTTTAAGTTTATCAATACTTAAATTTCCAAGCTCGTCGCGCACACCATATTTAGCCGTACCAATTTGAAACACCAAATCAGCTCCGCCCTCTAAGTGATAAGGGCTTAACCCGCCTTCGCCGGTATTCATCCAGCAGCCGGCCAATTTTGCCCCTTTTGATAACGCTCTAACAGCCGGTTTTGAGAGCGCGCCGAAGCTCATTCCCGATATATTAAACAAGGAGTTAGTGGTGTACGGCGTTTTACAATAAGGGCCTAAAGTTACATTACTTGGGTCCAGCGCCTCTTCATCTAAGGTAGGAAAAGCACAGTTCATAAACATCACTGTACCTGTAACCTCTAAGCTTTGCGTGGAGCCAAATGCAGCGGTACGATCGACATCTTTTGCAGCGCGATACACCCAGCTGCGCTCTGCTCGGTTAAACGGCATTTCTTCTCTATCGAGGGCAAAAAAGTACTGCCTAAAAAACTCGCCTTGGCGCTCAAAAAAGTACCTAAAGCGACCAATAACCGGGTAATTTCGCCTAATTGCATGCTTTGTTTGAGTAATATCACGAAAATAAAAAACAATAACGGTAAGTACAATTAATCCTAATGCAACAATAAAAATACTCGCAAATACATCAATACTAAAAATAATAAAATCGCTCATCCAAGGCCCCTTGATGGCTGTTTTTAAAAATAAAAAAGGTGTTGCGTCAAAATGACACAACACCTTTCGTTGTTCAAGGTTTATACCTTTAGATAATTAGCTTTGCGTGTTTTCAAGCTCAGCTTTTATATACAAACGAACTTGCTCTTCAAGCACTGATAACGGCACTGAACCATGACGCAATACTTGATGATGAAACTCACGAATATCAAAACGAGACCCAAGCGCTTGCTCGGCCTCTGTGCGTAAACGCTTAATAGTCAGCTCGCCAATTTTGTACGACAAAGCTTGCCCCGGCCACGAAATATAGCGGTCGGTTTCGGTTTTAACATTGTGTAATGAAAGCGCCGTGTTTTCGCTCATAAAGTTCATAGCGCGCTCTCGGCTCCAGCCGTACATGTGCATACCTGTATCAACCACTAAACGAGCTGCACGCCACATTTCATAGGTTAAACGGCCAAATCGGCTGTATGGGTCTTGGTAAAAGCCTGCTTCTATACCTAAGTATTCAGAATAAAGCCCCCACCCTTCACCAAAAGCCGAAAGGTAGGCATCACGTCGGTAGCTTGGTAAGTTTTCAAGCTCTGCATTAAGCGATATTTGTAAATGATGCCCTGGTACGGCTTCGTGTAAGGTCAGCGCCTCTAATACATACAACGGGCGCTTATCTAGCGCATATGTATTAACCCAGTAATAACCTGCTTGATCGCTTCGGCTCGAGCCAACATAGCGACCGGTTGTATATTTAGGGGCTATATTTGCAGGTACAGGTGCAACGCCATAGGGCATACGTGGCAGTGTATGAAATAACTTAGGCAGCTGCGCGTCCATTTTTTTAGCTATATAAGCAGCTTCTTTTAATAGCTGCTCTGGAGTGGTGGCGTAAAATTGCGGATCGGTACGTAAAAAGTGGATAAAATCGGCAAACGTGCCTTCAAAACCTACTTCTTTAATTATTTCCTGCATTTCACTGCGGATACGCGCCACTTCAGATAACCCCAGCTGATGTATTTCATCAATGCTCATATTTGTGGTGGTGTAATACTGTGCGCGGTTTTTATAAAACGCCTTGCCATTAGGGGTTTGCGAAATACCAATCGTAGTGCGTGCACCTGGCTGATATTGCGTAGTAAAAAATGTTAAATATGCTTTGTAAGAGGCAATAACATCGTTTTTTATGATGCGTTTAGCTTTTTGCTGTAACGCTTTAAAGTCGTTTTCGCTTAGCCCTGCTGTGTTCGTTTTAAACGGGGAGTAAAAGTCTGACTGCGTTACATCATCCACTATGTAAGCGCTTATTGAGTCTTCATACCCGGCTAATACCGCTTGTGGTTGAGTAAGCCCCGTTTCGAGCCCCTTTTTCATCCAATGTATGTTTTGCTCAAAAAAGCGCGGCACTTGTTCAAGGCGGGCTAAATACGTTTCTAACTGTTGCGGTTGCTTGTACTGCGAACTATTAATCATATAAGACAAGCTAGAATGGAACCCATACTCAGAAGTTAGCGGCATGTAGTGCGCATTAAATACATATTCATCAACACTGTTTTGTACTTGCGCACGAATAATACTGAGGTTAATACTGTTTTCACTTGAAAGCTGGTCGCTATCAATTGCATCTAAACGACTTAATAATGCTGTTTTTTCCTCATATTGCTGCTTTAAAAATTCAGCCGATAAATTAGGTAATAAATAGCCATCAACCCCTTCAGGCTGAGTGTAGGGATTAACACGTTTGCGGTAATCAACAATACTTTGCGCCACTTGTTCAAATTGTGTGTTTGCGTTGGGGCTTGTTAATGTACATGCGCTTAGCGTGCCAAAAAGTGATAGTACAAGCAGTGTGCGGCAAATTCGCGGGGGTAAGGAATAATTCATTTTAGTTTTACTTAACCATACAATAGATTTCACAAAACTATCGTAGGCTGAGTAAATAGCAAGACAAATGCGATTAATCTCAATAACACACGCTTAATTGGAGCGGGTAAAATAAGCTGAACCCGCCTAAATTAAGCTAAATACGTGCTCTTTGATGATAAAATCAGCTATTAGGCAGCAAAAGTAAAAAATTAAGTTCACTAATACTGGTTTTTACTTTTAAATAGCCTGCTTAACGATTATTGTAGTAAAAAAATAATAAAGCTTGGATGCATTGCCGCCTCATTGAAGAGTTATTTTAATGTGTAATTTAATGCGTACTTAGTTGGTAGTTAAAATGATGTTCCATGATTCCATGGCTGTAGCTCAAGAAAAAATGACGAATGTATGCCTGTTTTTAGAACGTCATACGCTGCCTCCCTCTCCGTTAAATTACCACGTTGCCTATACCTATATTAGTAAAGTAAATCCTCAGCTAAATAACGCCATAGACGAGGCCATTACTAATAAAGCCCAAATTGATAGTATTTTGATTGAGCAGCTCTACTTTGAGTTTTTAAACGAAGGGCATACCACGCAAGTGGCAATGATTAATAACGTAAATGGGGTTATTGATTCACTATCGCGCAATGCGCAATCAACCGAAAAACAAATTGTTAGCTTTGCCGGCCAAGTAAGTGAGTGCATGCACACGCTTGATGAGAATAATATAGAGCAAAGCCGCCAAGCACTCGATACGTTAAACACGCAATCAGCCACGTTACTTGAGCAACATAAGCACTTTAAACACGAGCTATATAAAGCTAAAAAGTTACACGAAAAAACCCAAAAACAGCTGGCGCAATTACGTAAGCAGCACATTATTGACTCACAAACGGGGCTGTATAAACGTCATTATTTAACACAGCAAACCCAACTATGGAGCAACCAAGACAAATCAATTTGCGCAATTGCTATTCAAATAGATAATTTAGATCATTTTGTAGATAATTACGGCGATATAATTGGCGAAGTTATTTTGAACAAAGTAGCTAAACAAGTAAAAAAATATGTCTTTCAAAGTGGTCTACCTGGGCGCACAGCAAAGGACCAATTTACCGTATTACTGCCAGATATAGACCCCGAAACCGCCAATGTTATTGCTGAAAAAGTGCGTAATGGCGTAGAAAAACTTCGTTTTGTTAGCTCAAAAAGCGGCACCAAGCTGCCTGGCATTAACTTATCTTTAGGCATAGCGCAGCAGCTTAAAAATGATGACTTTAACCAGTTAGCTAAAAAAGCCTCGCAAGCGGCATTTAAAGCACGCTCACTGGGGCAAAGTAGCTTTACAGCTGGCCACTAGGTTTTACGCTAAATTACCTGATAAATCATATTCAAATTGCACCTGCAGTATACAATCAAGTACACTAGTCCTTATTGCCACGATAGAGACTAACCATGAACGAAACAGAGCAAAAGACCACGCATTTTGGCTATAAAACCGTAGCCGAAAACGATAAAGCCTCAATGGTTGCAGACGTATTTCACTCGGTTGCAGCAAAGTACGATGTAATGAACGATTTAATGTCTTTTGGTGTACATCGATTATGGAAACGTCAAACTATAGCCAGCTCAGGTGTGCGCAAAGGCCACCACGTCCTTGATTTAGCAGGCGGCACTGGTGACCTAACAGCAAAATTTAGCCAACTAGTCGGTGACACCGGCCAAGTAGTTTTAGGCGACATTAACTCATCAATGTTAAAAGTAGGCCGCGAAAAGCTGCACAACTTGGGTTTAGTTGGCAATATCGACTACGTGCAAATGAATGCCGAAATGCTGCCATTTCCAGATAACAGCTTTGATGTGATCACGATTGCCTTTGGCCTTCGTAATGTAACCGATAAAGACAAAGCCCTGCGCTCTATGTACCGTATATTAAAGCCAGGTGGACGTTTATTAGTATTAGAGTTTTCCAAACCTGAGCATGAAATTTTAAGTAAAGCGTACGATTTTTACTCGTTCAATCTATTACCAACTATGGGTAAAGTAGTGGCGAACGATAGCGAGTCATACCAATACTTAGCTGAGTCGATTCGTATGCACCCAGACCAAGAAACCTTAAAAGCAATGATGGAAGAAGCAGGCTTTGAACAAACAACGTATCAAAACCTAACCGGTGGTATTGTTGCACTGCACCGTGGTTTTAAATATTAAGGCAGGCAGTTATGGCGTTTGAGCAAAAAAGCGAGCATGTAATCGCAGCAAAACCCGATTCGCAGTTTTTTATGTTACCTAATTTTGTACTTTCGCTTATAGAGCGAGTGCTTAATAAGGTACTGCAACTCGACGCCACCTTAATAGATAAGCTCAGTGCCGTTAAACACAAACCATTAAAGGTCGAAATCCGCAATTGGCAGCAGCAAATAGTATTAACCTTTGATGGTAAACTATTACACCTTTACAGTGCCAGCGATGAAGATAGCGCAGAGTGTATGATCAGCGCAGATATAGATACACTCATGGCGCTTAAAGACCCAGCCATGCTTACACAGCTCATTCGTCAAGATAAGCTAGACCTGCAAGGCGACTTAAACGTCGCTCAGGCTTACAGCGCCGCATTTTCTGGACTAGATATAGATTGGCCTGAGCAATTATCGCACTATATTGGCGATGCGCCCGCACAACAACTTTACATACAGCTAAACGCTTTACGCAGTAAAGAGCGTAAAGCACGTCAGCAAATTAGCAGCACATTAACCAGCCTATGCCAAGATGAGCTCGCTGTAACTATTCACCCTTTAGAGCTTGAGCAATTTAAACAACAAAACCGAGCATTAAAAGGGCAAGTGGCCGCTATAGAACAACGCATAAATGCATTAATCAACTCTTCTAACACCAACAGCCGCTAAGGATTTTTTGTGTCGACTGCTCGATTGTATTACATCACTAAAACATTACTTAGCTACGGATTAGATGAGTTAATACCAAAACAAAAAATACCTTGGTACGCTAAAATTGCGCGTGGTAGCTTGTTTTGGTTACGTAACCAGCACAAAAATAAGCCAGCGGGCTTACGCCTGCGCTTAGCCTTGCAAGAGCTTGGCCCTGTGTGGATTAAGTTTGGCCAAATGCTTTCTACCCGCCGAGACTTACTTCCTCACGACATTGCGTTAGAGCTTGCTTTTTTGCAAGACCAAGTCGAGCCCTTTGAAGGCGAACTTGCCCAAAAAATAATTGAAAAAGCCCTCGAAATTAGCGATATAAACCTGTTGTTTAGTGAGTTTTCGCAAACCCCATTGGCCTCAGCGTCTATTGCACAAGTGCATACTGCTAAGCTAGTTGATGCCCATAACAATACCCAAGATGTTGTTATAAAAGTGATTAGGCCAAACATAAAAACACAAATTAATGCCGACTTAGCACTTATGGAAAAGCTCGCTAAAGTACTTGCCAATGTACACAGCGAAGCAAAAAGGTTACGCCCTGTCGAAGTGGTCAAAGAGTATAAAAAAACCTTGTTAGATGAGCTCGATTTAATGCGCGAAGGCGCAAATGGCATCCAACTTAAGCGTAACTTTGAAGGCTCTGATTCGTTATATATCCCGGCTGTTTATAGCGATTATAGCCGCAGTAACGTTTTGGTTATGGAGCGTATTTACGGAATCCCGGTCTCAGATACTGAGTCGTTAATTGCGCAAAATACCAATATGAAATTACTCGCTGAACGCGGTGTAGAAGTGTTTTTTACCCAAGTATTTAGAGACAGTTTTTTTCATGCTGATATGCACCCTGGCAATATATTTGTCTCTCGCGAGCACCCTGAAAACCCCATGTATATTGGTATCGACTGTGGCATTGTTGGCACATTAAACAAAGAAGATAAACGCTATCTCGCAGAAAACTTTATCGCCTTTTTTAATCGTGACTACCGCCAAGTTGCTCAGCTACATGTTGACTCGGGCTGGGTTCCGCCCGATACCAGCATAGAAGAGTTTGAATTTGCAATTCGTACCGTGTGCGAACCTATATTTAATAAGCCACTGGCTGAGATATCGTTTGGCCATGTACTCGTTAATTTATTTAACACCGCACGCCGCTTTAACATGCAAGTACAGCCGCAGTTAGTATTATTACAAAAAACGTTATTATACGTTGAGGGCTTAGGGCGTCAGCTTTATCCTCAGCTTGATTTGTGGAAAACCGCTAAGCCATTTTTAGAAGATTGGGTAAAACAACAAGTTGGACCGTTATCAGTAATGAAACAAATGTATGCTAACTTGCCATTTTGGGCTGAAAAAATGCCAGAACTACCTGATTTAATTTATCAAAATTTAAAACGTAGTCCGCAAATACAGCATTCTCAGCCAAGTAAAGTGTCACACAAAGCGCTAGTACTTAGCCTATTTGGCAGTGCTACACTGATTGTATCGGCACTGTGTTATCTGCAGCACGACCTCATAGCGGCAGGCGTAACATTAGCAGCGTCTGCAATTAGCTTTATTGTGGCGTGGCGTAACACATAAACTAAGTGCTATTTATGCCACAGGGCGTATAATTAGTACTTAAAATAAACATTTAAGCATTTATCAGTTGGAGATAACCATGGGTTTAGGTGGCATTAGTATTTGGCAATTATTGATTGTTTTAGCGATTATCGTACTTCTTTTTGGTACTAAAAAACTACGCGGCATGGGTGGTGATTTAGGCGGTGCAGTAAAAGGGTTTAAAAAAGCCATGTCTGATGATCAAACTAAAGAGACTGAAAGCGAAAAAGCTGAGCAAATCCAAGAGTCTCAAAAAGCAGCGCCAACACAGACACAAAGCACTGAAAAAACCAAAGACGATACTAAGGTTTAAGCAATATGGGAATGTGGGAGCTCGTTGTTGTTTTTATTGTTGGCCTAGTGGTACTTGGCCCTGAGCGGTTACCGGTTGCCATTCGCACCGTAATGCGCTGGGTAAAAACCGTTAAGTCGATGGCCAACTCAGTTAAAGCAGAAGTGAGTGAAGAGCTACGCATACACGAGCTTCACGAGAACCTAAAAAAAGCAGAGCAACAAGAGCTTAAAGATTTAAGCCCTGAGCTACAACAATCGGTTGATGAACTGCAAAAAGCAGCGCAGTCGGTTACTCATAGCTATAAAAACACTTCAAGCACGTCATCTAACGAACAACTCGATGAAAAAAAGTGAAATTAATTCCCCTATTTGTGGTCAACTTATTACGTGGTATAAAAAATAATGTCTGAACAAGCTAAATCAGGGTTCGTCGCTCACTTAATTGAGCTGCGCGATCGGCTTATTAAATCACTTTTTAGTATTTTAGTGATATTTATTGGCCTAGTGTATTTTGCCAATGATATATATGAGTTTGTAGCCGCCCCTTTAGTCGCGCATTTACCAAGCACTGCCACTATGATAGCTACCGATGTTACGGCACCGTTTTTTGCACCGTTTAAACTAACGCTATTTGTTGCCTTGTTTGGCGCTATTCCGTGGATATTGCATCAAATTTGGGGATTTATAGCACCTGGCTTATACCAACACGAAAAACGCATGCTAATGCCAATTTTGGCCTCAAGTATTTTGCTATTTTATGGCGGTATCGCTTTTTGCTACTTTATAGTGCTTCCTATTATATTAGGCTTTTTTACTAGTGTAGGGCCGCAAATGATGACCCTAGCACCGGATATTAGTAGCTATTTAGGATTTGTACTTAAGCTATTTTTTGCATTTGGTGTGGCGTTTGAAATACCCGTAGCCATAATGTTGCTATGTTGGAGTGGCGCTACAACCACGCAGAGTTTAAAGCAAAAACGCCCTTATATTGTGGTTGGTGTATTTGTTGTGGCGATGTTTTTAACACCGCCCGATGTGTTATCACAAACACTATTAGCACTTCCTATGCTGCTTTTATTTGAGCTAGGGTTAATTTTAGCGAAATTTTATAGCGCTAAAGAACAACAGGAATCTGAGGAATAAAATGAAAAAACAACTACTCTCACTACTGGTTTTACTAAGCGCACCGACGTTTGCAGCGCAAGAAATTAACGTGCAAGCTTTGCAAGCATGTAGCTTTATTGAAAACGACTTTAACCGTTTACTATGTTATGACAACACAGTGGCAGGTAAACCGCTTACTAAACCTAGTGAGAAAAAAACCCTTACCCCACCAAAAGCCGTAACCAATGTATCGCCAAACGTAAGTGCACCTGTTGCAGCTGTTTCTAAAGCAGCGCCTGCTGCTAAAGCAGATGATTTTGGCCTTGAGCATAAAGAGATCACTAAAGATAAAGACGAAAATATCACAGCGTCAGTATCATCAGTTAGAAAAGCTCCTTATGGCGAGCTCATTATTACCCTTGATAACGATCAGCAATGGCGTCAAATTGGCTCTGACAGCCTTAAATTAAAAGAGTCAGACACAGTGGTTATTAGCCGCGGTGTATTTAATTCTTTTTTACTTCGTAAAGATGGTCAAAACCGCTCAATCCGTGTGAAGCGCACTCAGTAATGACCTACACGTTAGTTGATGCCGGCGTTAATTTAACCAATCACCAGTTTGTAGGTGAGCATCAGGCCATTATTGCCCGCGCAAATGCCGCGGGCGTGCAAGCTATGTTACTAATTGGCTGCGATGTGCCTAGTAGCGAACAATCGCTTACATTAGCAAAACAATATAATCAGTTTTCTACTGCTGGCGTGCATCCACATGACGCTAAAGACGCCACCGATGAACTTGAAACCACTTTAACGCAGCTTGCTAGTAACGATTGCGTTGTGGCCATTGGTGAGTGTGGGCTTGATTATAATCGCGATTTTTCTCCTCGCGATATTCAGCGCAGCGTATTAAAACGCCAGTTAGCGTTAGCTGAAAAACTAAACCTACCTGTTTATTTACACGAACGTGACGCAAGCGAAGATATGCTAAATATTTTGGCTAACTATAACGTACGTGGCGTGCTGCATTGCTTTACAGGCAATGCCCAAGCACTTAAAGATTATTTAGAATTAGGCCTTTATATTGGCATTACTGGGTGGGTGTGTGACGAGCGCCGCGGTAAAGCATTGCAACAATTGGTGCCAAGTATCCCGCTTGAGCGGTTATTAATAGAAACCGATGCGCCTTTTTTAATTCCACGCACAATAACCCCTAAACCAAAATCACGTAAAAATGAGCCCGCCTACCTTAGCTATGTGTGTGAAACACTCGCTAAGCTTTATAACGTTGAACCAAGTACTATTGCCACCCATAGTACGGCTAACTTTTATAGCTTATTTGATATAGCAGGTCGCTAATGACAAGCCCAAAGGCGCTATTTAGCCTATTTATGCTCCTTTGTTCATTTTGCAGTGTTGCAAACCCCGTAATTTCTGAAAATTTTAAAGCAATAAAAATAGACACCCTGAGCTATTCGTTTACGCCCACCACAGCAAACAATGCCTACCATGAGGTTAACGACTGGCAAACAGTAAGTGATAAGCCATTAAATTTAGGGTTTGAACAACGCCCTGTATGGGTCAAGTTTACAGTTAAAAATACCTTAAATAACAATATAAGCCCTATTTTATCGCTTGATAACCCGCTGTTAAATGAAGCGCAAATTTTTCATTTTTATAATTCAGCACTGCTCTCACACATGCAAACTGGCGATAACTTTAAGCTCTCATCACGGCTAATAAAAAGTGAATCTTTATTAGCAACCTTGAGGCTGCCGGCAAATAGTATTAGCACCGTAATAATGAAGGTTAACAACAGTGCTGGGCTACGCATCCCGCTGACTTTATGGCAACCAGATGCCTACCTAGCGCATAAAGGTAAACTTAATTTAATTTATGGCTTACTCATTGGTTTTTTATTTTCATTGGCCATAAGTTGCTTGGTTTTGTATGGGTTTTCGCGCAAGTTGTATTTTGCTTATGCAGGCATTATTTCGCTGACCTTAGGTGTGCTACTGGCTTATTTATGCGGTTTTGGCGCTCGTTATTTTCATCCAAATTCGCCTTCATTACAGCAAGTAATGATACCTGTTTTACTAATGCTCACTACGCTTGCTTTTGTGCCGCTACAAAAACAACTGTGCCAACCTAAAGCCTCTAAACTACTAAAATGGCAAACCATTGTTGCTAATATTTACGCAATTAGCCTGCTGTTTATGTGGGCTTTACCTAGCACAGTGTTTACCCCATTTAGCTTACTGGCGAGCCCGATTGTTATTATTTATTGCTTGGTAAGCGCCTACATCTGCCAGCAAAACGCGCCTTCAAAACCAATTCAAGCACTGCTAATTGCACTCATGCTATTTTTACTTGTTATGGTGTACCTTATTATTTCTGTATTTGGCTTATATCCTTTAGGTAGAAGTAGCTTAGCTTTTGTTTTTATATGCTTTTTTGGTAGTACATTTTGCCTATGTTATGGCGTTATGAAGCGCTTTATTTTAGAGCGTGATGAACAAGTTATTGCTCAACAAACCTTGATTGCTGAAAATGCAGCCCAAGATACACTATTAAATGAGCGACTCGCGCTGCAAGCCCAAACACAAAAAGAATTAGAGTCGTTAGTTGATGAGCGCACCTTTGAGCTACAAGTCACTTTGCGCGAACTAGAGGATAAAAACCGCGAGCTTGAGCTACTTAATATGGAAGACGCGCTGAGTGGCGTTAAAAATCGTCGCTTTTTTGATAAAAAACTAGTGATGGAACTGCGTCGCTCTCGGCGTGAACAAACGCCTTTGAGTATGATTATGCTCGATATAGACCGATTTAAGCGCGTAAATGATAACTACGGGCACTTAACCGGCGACCAAGTAATACGCGCTGTAGCCGACATTATAAAACAGCATTTAAAACGCCCGTTGGATGAAGTGGCTCGCTACGGCGGCGAAGAGTTTGTTGTTTTGCTACCTAACACCCCAAAAGAGGGGGCTGTTGATATTGCTGAAAAAATTCGCCAAGCCGTAGAGAGTAATACCGTAAACGTAGCCGGAACATCCGTAAAAGTAACCATTAGTGCTGGCGTAAACAGCGCTGTAGTAAACGATATTAGTAACCCTGAGCTATTTACAGACGACGCAGATAAAGCGCTCTATTTCGCTAAACAACACGGTCGAAATCAAGTAATTAGTTTTCCAATTCCACAGTAGGAGCTTAGTAACATGGCCCAATCAGGACTCGACCTTTTCCCATATACCCGCATGCGTAGAATGCGCCGCAGTGATTTTTCTCGCCGTCTTATGGCCGAAAACCAACTATCGGTGAACGATTTAATTTTTCCGGTATTTGTGCTTGAAGGTAAAAACCGCCGCGAAGCAATTGAATCAATGCCAGGAATTGAGCGTTTATCAATTGATTTATTGCTTGAAGAAGCTAAAGAGCTTGTAGATTTAGGTGTACCTGCCGTCGCTATTTTTCCGGTAACCCCTGCTGACAAAAAGTCTTTGATGGCCGAAGAAGCCTACAGTGAAGATGGCTTAGCACAACGCACAGTTCGTGCTTTAAAAGAAGCTTTTCCTGAGCTTGGGGTTATTACCGATGTAGCCCTTGACCCATTTACTACTCATGGCCAAGACGGCATTATTGATGATGAAGGTTATGTAATTAATGACATAACCACTGAAATTCTTGTTAAGCAGGCGCTTTCGCACGCCGAGGCAGGTGCCGATGTGGTTGCACCCTCTGACATGATGGATGGCCGTATTGGTGCTATTCGCGAAGCACTTGAAGCAGATGGACATATTCACACACGCATAATGGCTTACTCAGCTAAATATGCCTCTAGCTATTATGGGCCGTTTAGAGACGCTGTTGGCTCTGCAGGTAACTTGAAAGGGGCTGACAAAAAAACGTATCAAATGGATCCTGCCAACTCTGATGAGGCAATTCGTGAAGTGGCACTTGATTTACAAGAAGGCGCCGACATGGTGATGGTGAAACCCGGTATGCCGTACCTTGATATTGTTCGTCGTGTTAAAGATGAATTTGGTGTACCTACTTTCGCATATCAGGTCAGTGGCGAATATGCAATGCACAAAGCGGCAATCGATAACGGCTGGTTGAGTGAAGAGGCCACAATTATGGAATCTTTACTGGTATTTAAACGCGCCGGAGCGGATGGTATTTTAACGTATTTTGCCAAGCAGGCCGCGCAATGGCTGCAAAATAAGTAAACATGTTATCAAAGGCGGTACGCCGCCTTAATTTTTTACAATCATTAACATATTTGTATTCTTTTTGTCATTTAGATTGCCTAAACTGGTGTCCCATTTTGGGATTTAAATACACGGGAATAATAAAAAATGTTAAAAACGAAAATAACGCCACTGGCGCTTGTATTAGCAAGCCTCAGTGCACCAGCCTCCGCCGATCTAATCATTTCTGAATACATCGAAGGCAGCAGCAACAATAAAGCGATTGAGCTTTATAACAATGCTGATACAGAGCTTTCTCTTGAAGGTTATACTTTAGGACTTTATTCAAATGGTAGTAGTTCGGTAGGTAACTCAATTGATTTATCAGGCACATTGGCTGCCAATACCACCTATATAATTTCAAACCCTAGTGCTGACGCTGCCATTCTTGATATTGCAGATGAAACCAGCACAGTAACTTACTACAACGGTGACGATGCCCTTGTTTTAACTAAAGATGGTGTGGTGGTTGATAGCTTTGGCCAAGTGGGTGTTGATCCTGGCTCTTTTTGGTCTGATGATACCGTACAAACTCAAAATAAAACCTTACGAAGAAAAAATAGCATCACAACGGGTCGAACTGACTCAACTGCAACTTTTAATCCTAGCGATGAATGGGAACAGTTTGATATTGACACCTTTGACGGCTTAGGCTCGCATGCTGGCGATGGTGGTACGGCTCCTGCGCCAGACCCTGAGCCAGAACCATTAGAACCGCTTGTATGTGGCGCAGATAAAACGCTAATTAGCGCTGTGCAAGGTGCTGGTGAAGCAAGCCCGTTAGTAGATACCCTTGTTGAAATTGAAGGTATTGTCACTGCCGATTTTCAAGGTGAAGATGGCTTAGATGGTTTCTTTGTGACCTCGCTTGCTGCAGATGTAGATAACGACCCAATGACCTCTGAAGGTCTATTTGTATACTTTACTGATACCGATGTAAATGTAGGTGACCACGTGCGCGTACAGGGTACGGTTGATGAATACTATGATTCAACACAACTTGCAGATGTAACACAAATTGCAGTATGTGGTACTGACGAAGTGGCCTCTGCAACCTCAATAAGCTTACCTTTAGAGAGCCAAGCTGACCTAGAAGCTTATGAAGGTATGCTAGTAAGCCTAGACCAAACACTTGTAGTTACTAACAACTACGGCTTAGGTCGCTATGGTGAAGTAGAGCTAGCCACTGAGCGTTTATACCAAGGTACTCAAGTTGCATTGCCAGGTGATGCTGCAAATGCTGTTGAAGCGGCTAACTTGACTAAAAAAATCTTATTAGATGATGGCTCTACAGCTCAAAACTCAGATCCAACGGCTTACCCAGCGCCAGGCCTATCGGCAGAAAATACTCTACGTACCGGCGATACAGTAAATGCGGTAACAGGGGTAGTTACATACAGCTTTAGTACGTATCGCATTCACCCAACAGTTACACCACAGTTTATAGCGACTAATGCGCGTGAAGATGCGCCTGAGCAAAGTGAAGAAGCCGATTTACGAATCGCCAGCTTTAACGTACTTAACTACTTTAACGGTGATGGCCAAGGCGGTGGTTTCCCTACTAGCCGTGGTGCAGACTCAGAAGAAGAGTTTGTACGTCAAGAAGCAAAACTTGTAAGCGCTATTAGTGCAATGCAAGCTGATGTTGTTGGCTTAATGGAAATTGAAAATGATGGCTTTGGTGAGTTCAGTGCTATAGCAAGTTTAGTAAATGCATTAAACGATGCTGACAGCGCTAACAACTACGCGTTTGTAGATTTTAACGTAGCCCAAATTGGTACCGACGAAATCACCACAGCCCTTATTTACCGCGCAGATAAAGTAGAAGAAGTAGGCACAGCCGCTATTACTACTGATTACCCGTTTGATTACAGCAACCGTGCACCAATTGCACAAAGCTTTAAGTCACTTTCAACAGATGAAGTATTTACTGTTTCTGTAGCCCACCTTAAATCTAAAGGTAGCTGTGGTGATGATAACAACGACGACCTAGGTGATGGCCAAGGCTGTTGGAATGAAATTCGTACCGAAGCTGCTGATGCGTTTACTGATTGGTTAGACAACAAACCTACTGGCGTAGATGACGAAGATATCATTCTTGTTGGTGATATGAACGCTTATGCAATGGAAGATCCAATCCGTAAGTTTGATGAAAAAGGCTATAAAAACGTAGTCGCAGAGCTTGATGGCGATACACTAAGCTACTCTTATAGCTTCTCTGGCCGTGCAGGTAGCCTTGACCATGCATTAGCAACCGAGTCTTTACTAAGCAAAGTTGTTGCAGCAAATGATTGGCATATCAATGCTGATGAGCCTATCGTGCTTGATTACAACCTAGAGTATAAAAGCGAAGGTCATCAATCTACGCTATACGCAGAAGGGCCATACCGTGCATCTGATCACGACCCAGTTATTGTTGATATAAAATCTGAAGTAGTACTTACCCCTGAAGAGCAAACACCGGTAATTGCACCTGATCAAATATTCACAGTAGATGAAAACAGCGCTGTAGGCACTGTGATTGGTACACTTGATTTTAGTGACCCTAACGCTGATGTATCACCTGTGGTTAAATTTATCGTATCAGGTAACGATTCTGTATCAATTAACGAGCAAGGTCAGTTAATTGTTGCAAGCGAAGTAGATTACGAGTTTGAAAATCGTATTACCCTTACAGTACAAGCAGAGGATAGTGTAGGTAACGTATCTGAAGCACAAACGGTTGTAGTAAGAGTAAACAACCTACGTGGTGATGACGATAACGACTCAGGCTCATTGCTTTGGTTATCTCTTTTATTAGCGCCACTTTCATTAGTGCGCAGATTTAAGAAAAAATAACGAGTGATTTGTTTTAAAGCCGCATTTTTGCGGCTTTTTTTATGCTTATAAAAATGTAATTCAGACAAGCTTCAGTAAACAACCCTTAATATCTTCCATACCGTTTATTAACTATTAATAGAATTAGCCGCGCAACAAATACATTAAATGAGTATTTTTTACACATAAGCCGTAGTTAAAACCCTTTTTAATAAATTTAACTGTTGAAATGTAAACACTTTATTTACGGATTAAAAGTTGCACTATAAATTCGCCACCCTTGTGTAGTAGTTAAGTAACAAACCCTAAGCGTAAAAATAAGTCGTGTTTTTATAAAGGAATGGAAATGAAACAATTAACCCAAACACCTCCTACTTGGCAGAAAAAAGCAACGCCATTATTGGGTCTACTTTTTATTTTTTCTGGCTGGGGCTATAGCACGCAGGCAATAGCAGCAAGTGTTGATGCAGCAATTCCGCAAGAAAGCCTATTTGAAGTAATAAGCGCCCGCGCTAAAAAACTAGCCGAACAAGAATATGCACCTCCAAAAAATATAGAGCTAGAAGCATTAAATAATATTGATTACCAAGATTACCGCTCAATTCGATTTAAGCAGGATAAATCAGTGTGGAAAGATGAAGGCCTGTATGAGCTACAACTCTTTCACCCTGGTTTTTTATATAAAACACCGGTAACAATTAATACCGTAGAAGGCGATTCAAAACGTAACCGCCTACCTTTCAGTACTGATTTTTATCAATACGATGGCACAGCCGCCCCTTTAAAAGACGAAATAGCAAAAAGCGTAGCCGGCACGCAACTAGGCCATGCAGGCTTTCGCTTACATTACCCAATTAACACAAACGAATACAAAGATGAGGTAATGGTGTTTCAAGGGGCCTCTTATTTTAGAGTTGTTGGTCCTAATCAAGTATATGGTTTATCAGCACGCGGATTAGCAATCGATACCGCCGAAACATCGGGTGAAGAGTTCCCTATGTTTAAAGAGTTTTGGCTTGTTAAGCCCCAGGCTGAGCAAACTAACATCACTATTTTTGCATTGCTTGATAGCCCTTCGGTATCAGGCGCTTACAAATTTGATATTGACCCAACAACCAGCATGTTAGTTGATGTTGATATGCAAATTTTTGCCCGTAAAGATATTAAAAAGCTAGGCGTAGCCCCTTTAACAAGTATGTTTTACCACGGTGAAAACAGCACTAAGTTTTTTGATGACTACCGCCCAGAAGTGCATGATTCAGACGGCTTGTTAACACAGTCAGCTGATAACAAATGGGTATGGCGCCCGCTTAACAACCCAACACAGTTAAGCGTTACCTCGTTTTCGTACACCAACCCTAAGGGGTTTGGTTTAGCACAGCGTGACCGTGACTTTAACAATTACCTAGATACTGAAGCGCACTACCACGACCGTCCAAGCCTGTGGATAGAGCCAAAAGGTGAATGGGGAAATGGCCGAGTTGAGCTAGTAGAAATACCAACAGATACAGAAACGAACGACAATATAGTGAGTTACTGGGTGCCTGAAAAGCCAATGAAAGCTGGTGATTCATTAAAGCTAAGCTACAAAATGAGCACCTTTAACGCCCATTTAACTCAACACCAAAAGGCGCGTGTAACACGCACGCGTATTGGTAGCGCAGCGCTGCCAGGTGAAGATAATCCACCACCACAAAGTCATCGCCAGTTTACCGTTGACTTTGCAGGCCCCGATTTAAACAACCTGTCTGAAAAGCTAACACTTGAAGCCGACATTCAGCTTACAACAGGTGAAGTAAGGGATGTAACAGTGCAAAAACTTCCTAAATCTCTTGGTTGGCGAGTAGCGTTTAAAATTGCACCACAGGACGATCAACCCGTAGATATGCGTTTATCGTTAAAACTTCGTGATAAAGAAATTAGTGAGGTATGGAGCTATGTTTGGTACCCAAATGACATCAAGTAATAAAGGAAAGGGCACACCAATGCCATTCAAAACACTGCGCGTATGGTTATTTGCTATTGCTGCACTCACTGTTTCAGGGTACGGCATCTCCATTATGTTTGAAATTTTAAGCTCAAACGGAATGACCTTGCTTGAATACGCGCTATTGGTTTTATTTTCAATAACCTTTGCATGGATTGTTACGGCATTTTGTAGCGGCACGATAGGATTTGTACTGCAATTATTTCGTATTGACCCGCTCACCCTAAGACGCATTAAGCCTATTGAGTTTGACAATGCCGCGCTTGCACAGCAAAAAACTGCTGTAGTAATGCCTATTTATAACGAAGACACGCACCGTGTTATTGCCGGCTTTGAAGTGAGCTTACAATCGCTAAAAGAGACTGGCCAACTTGCCAATTTTGACTTTTATTTACTTAGCGACACGCAAGACCCTGAAATAGCACAAAACGAGCTAAGCGCATGGCATGCTTTATGTGAGCGTTTAGGCGATACTGCAAAACAGGTTTTCTATCGTCGCCGCGAAGATAATAAACACCGTAAAGTAGGTAACTTAACCGACTTTTGCGAGCGCTGGGGCAGCCAATACGATCACATGATTGTACTTGATGCCGACAGCGTAATGACGGGTAAATGTATGCTAGAGCTGACCACAAGCATGATCAACAACCCGCAAGCTGGCTTAATTCAAACTATTCCTATTCCAGTTCGTCAAGACACCTACTTTGGTCGTTTTTTACAATTTGCCTCTGTGCTTTACAGCCCAATGCTGGCAACGGGTTCTGCTTTTTGGCAAACCGACAAAGCTAATTATTGGGGCCACAATGCCATTATTCGTGTTGAAGCATTTATTAACTATTGTGGTTTACCTACGCTTGAAGGCAATGCCCCCTTTGGTGGCGAAATTTTAAGTCATGACTTTGTAGAAGCTTCACTACTGCACAGTGCAGGCTGGGATGTTTTATTACTTAGCGATATTGAAGGTAGCTACGAAGAAGTACCAAGTAACATTTTAGATTATGCCATACGCGACAGACGTTGGGTGCAAGGTAACATTCAGCATCTTGGCTTATTAGGCTCGTCTAAATTAAAGTTAATGAGTAAGTTTCACTTTTTATTAGGCGCAACCGCTTATATTTCATCGCTTATTTGGTTATCTATGCTGGCACTAAGCACCATAGATGCGGTAACGCGTGCATTAAATAGCGATGTGTACTTTAATCGGGTTTATCAGTTATTCCCAACGTGGCAAATAGCTAAAACAGACCTTATTGATTCACTACTTTATTTAACCATTATTATATTATTGGTGCCTAAATTAATGGGTGTAATTGTCACGTTAGTGCACAGAAATAAGCGCTTTGGCGGCTCGTTTAAATTAATATTAGGCTCAATAATAGAGACTGTATTTGCCATTATTGTGGCACCACTTATGATGGTGTTTCATGCTTACTTTGTAGTGTGTGTATTTTTGGGTAAAAAAGTTAAGTGGGATGCACAACCGCGCGAAGGCCGCATGGTACCGTGGAAAGAAGCGTTTAATTACACGCTATTTTCTACCTTGGTTGCCATAGTATGGGGTGCTACAGCCTATTACTTTACGCCAGTGTTCTTTTGGTGGTTATCGCCTATATTACTTGGTCTATTACTTGGAGCGCCAATAATACGCTACACCAGTAGCATTAAGTTAGGTGTGCAGCTGCGTAAAATGGGAATATTTATTTGCCCTAGCGAAGTTGATAACGACCCTATGCTAAACAACCTTAAAGTGCATTTAAAAGAGATTTCGGTACCAGAGCCTGGGCAATACCCTAAAACGGTGCCAGCCCTGCCACAAGAGCATTTAGTGGTTATGCCAATACAAAGCTTTAATAAGCCTCGCTTGCCAAAGATGAAAGCGCTAAGAGCTAAAGCAATTAAGAAGTTTAATTAGCGCAATGGGCACGCACTAAATATAAAAAGGAGCATGATTGCTCCTTTTTTTATACCTAAAATAAGCCGCTATACAACTTCCCTTTCATAACTGCGCCTCACTAACCCAAGTATAGATTACTGTATTAAGTGAGCGCTCTTACGCACTCTGTGCGAAGCTAAGCAGCCATTGCTCCTACGGTCACTTCAGCTTTAAATACCATATATTGCGCACCGCTTTAAGCAGCCTTTTATTTAGGCTTCTAATGTTGGTATTACTGTTTTTGAGAGACGCTAACTCAAAGAGTAATTAAATCGTAGGCAATAAAAAACCCGCAACATGTGCGGGTTTTTTTAAAGAGTTACAGAGCTAATTACTTAGCTGCTTTTTTCTCTTTTTCTGCAGCGATTACAGTGTCAGCTACGTTTTGTGGACATGCTGCGTAGTGTGAGAACTCCATAGAGAACTGACCACGACCTGATGTCATTGTACGTAGTGAACCGATGTAACCAAACATTTCTGATAACGGAACGTCTGCTTTAATGCGAACGCCAGTTAAACCAGCTTCTTGGTCGCTTAGCATACCACGACGACGGTTAAGGTCACCGATTACGTCACCAACGTGATCTTCTGGAGTGAACACGTCAACTTTCATGATTGGCTCAAGAAGTTGTGCGCCCGCTTTAGGGATCGATTGACGGAAAGCGCCTTTAGCAGCGATTTCGAATGCGATTGCAGATGAATCCACGGCGTGGAAGCCACCGTCGAAAAGTTCTACTTCAACGTCAAGTACTGGGAAGCCAGCTAGAACACCTTCGTTCATCATTGACTTGAAGCCTTTCTCAACTGCAGGCCAGAATTCTTTCGGTACGTTACCACCAACAACTGATGAAGTGAACGTGAAGCCTGAATTCGCTTCGCCTGGCTTGATGCGGTAATCAATTTTACCGAACTGACCAGAACCACCAGATTGTTTCTTATGCGTGTAGCTATCTTCGATTTCACGAGTGATAGTTTCACGGTAAGCAACCTGTGGTTGACCAACAATAAGGTCTACGCCGTAAGTACGCTTAAGGATATCTACTTTGATATCTAAGTGAAGCTCACCCATACCTTTAAGGATAGTTTCGCCTGAATCTTCATCAGTCTCAACTTGGAAAGACGGATCTTCTGCAACCATTTTACCGATAGCAATACCCATTTTCTCATTACCGCCTTTATCTTTAGGCTGTACAGCAATCGAGATTACTGGAGTTGGGAATACCATTGGCTCTAGAGTTACTTTGTCTTTCGGATCACATAGAGTGTGACCAGTTTGAACGTTTTTCATACCTACGATTGCAATGATGTCACCAGCTTGTGCGCTAGTTAACTCTTTACGTTCGTCAGCTTGCATCTCAACCATACGGCCAACACGCTCTGTTTTACCAGTAAACGAGTTAAGGATAGTGTCACCCTTGTTAAGTTTACCTGAGTAAATACGTACGAATGTTAATGCACCAAAACGGTCATCCATGATCTTAAATGCTAATGCTTTGAAAGACTCATCAGCAGATACGATTGCATGCTCGCCAGTTTCGTTACCTTCTTCATCCATAAGAGGTTGAGGGTCAACTTCTGTAGGAGATGGTAAGTAATCAACAACAGCGTCAAGTACTAGTTGAACACCTTTGTTTTTGAATGCAGAACCACAGAATGTAGGGAAGAAAGCAAGGTCACGAGTACCTTTACGGATACAACGCTTGATATCTTCTAAAGAAGGTACTTCACCTTCCATGTACGCTTCCATTAGGTCATCGTCTTGCTCTACAGCAGTTTCGATAAGCATTTCATGGTATTCGTCTACTTTGTCAACCATGTCTGCAGGAACGTCTGTGATTTCGTAGTTTTCAGGAAGACCAGTGTCATCCCAAACGTATGCTTTTTTAGTAAGAACGTCTACAACACCAACGAAGTCATCTTCAATACCGATTGGTAAAGTCATAACTAGTGGTACAGCACCAAGTACTTTACGTACTTGCTCAGTTACACGGTAAAAATCAGCACCCATACGGTCTAATTTGTTTACGAAGATAATACGTGCAACTTCTGATTCGTTAGCGTAACGCCAGTTAGTTTCTGATTGTGGCTCAACACCACCAGAACCACAGAATACACCAACACCGCCGTCTAATACTTTAAGTGAACGGTAAACTTCAACTGTGAAGTCAACGTGTCCAGGAGTATCGATAACGTTGAAACGGTGATCTTTCCAGAAACAGCTTACTGCCGCAGACTGGATAGTAATACCGCGCTCAGCTTCTTGATCCATGAAGTCAGTAGTAGATTCACCATCATGAACCTCACCTGTTTTATGGATAGTACCTGTAAGCTTCAGGATACGCTCAGTAGTAGTGGTTTTACCCGCATCAACGTGCGCGAAAATACCAATGTTTCTGTACTTCGATAAATCTGCCATTATTTTACTCTTAATAAAGTCGATAAATTATTCGGCGGGAGTATAGCATTACTTAAAGCGAACATCACCATACAAGTCGCTTAAAATGCAATCAATTCAATAAAATTTTTCTAGATTTACATCAAGCACTGGTTAAATAGCACTGATTATTATGTAACCCATTAAAAAGATTATGTTTTATTCTTGTAATCTGAAGGACACTCAGTTACTTAATTATTTTGTAACCACCTTCATAGTGCGCAATACTAACGCCACTTTAATCTGCCGCTAGCGCGTTAGTTTTGATTAAAAACACTTAAAAATATAAATATTTCGCCTCAGTACAGCTATTTAATTACCTCTTTATTGAGCAAACAACTCCTTTTAAGAAATCAACTCGATTCGGATTTCCTATATTTGATGCTTCCGAATTATGTATGAAATTCTTAAATGACTAAAAAACAACACGAGTAATTACCATTGAAAAGAGAATAAAAAACGCACTTAATAAAATAAGAATTATTTGCATTTAGGTGTTGACAGTTTATTAGATCTAACTGATAATCAATATCAACAAGACGGGAATGCATACCCACTTGTGACGGAATGAACTAATTTGTTTCTCGACCCTGAAACAACGTGTGGCGCACGTAAACAGCTATGGTTACTTGTTATGAACCGCAACGCCCCTTGATGTTGATGATAAGTAACCGCCCTACTATTTTACTTGCTACATTGCTCATATCGGTGACGGTAGATATGAAACTAAAAAAGCCCTTACGGGCTTTTTTTATGTCTGTAATTTAGTAAGTAATATACTCACATAAACTCACATATTAACGGCGGTTTTTACGTGCACGTGCACGGCGCTGTTTTTTCTCTTCTTCTTTAGCGGCTTTTTTGGCCTCTGCAGCGGCGCGTAAGCCAGCTACCATAATCTCTTCTTCTTCACGCATGGCTGGGGTCTCCATGGTGATACGGCCGATAATCCCATCACGTAATTCGTTAATCAGTATTTCAGACATTTTATAGGTGTCTATTTGGTTACCGCCACGAATACAACCACGCTTTTTACCGGCCATTTCTACAAACTCCCAGTCACTTTCTGGCAGTTCATCTATTTTATAGCGTGCTTTTAAAAGCTCTGGGTAGGCTTTTAATAAATACTCTGCGGTATAACTTGCCACATCTTCGTATTCAAGCGCTGTATCACGTATTGCACCAGTGGCACCTAAACGATAACCCGAGTTCTCGTTTTCTACTTTAGGCCACAGCATACCTGGTGTGTCGTAAAGCATAATGCCGTCTTCAAGCTTAATACGTTGCTGCGCTTTTGTTACCGCAGGCTCGTTACCCGTTTTTGCAACTATGCGCCCAGCTAATACGTTAATTAACGTCGATTTACCCACATTTGGAATACCCATGATCATAGCTTTAATTTGCTTATCGGCGCCCACTTTGTGTGGCACCAATTTTTTACAAAGCTCATTAATGCGGTGCACCTCAGCGGCTTTATCATGGCCAAACGCAATCGCTTTTACGCCACTTTCTTGCTCAAAATAGTCTTTCCACGCTTGGGTCATTTTAGGGTCGGCTAAATCCGCCTTATTTAAAATTTTGATGACCGGCTTACCTTCACGAAGCGTGGTTACCATAGGGTTTTCACTACTGTAAGGAATGCGTGCATCAAGCACTTCAATGATCACATCCATTTGCGGCATTATTTCTTTAATCTCATTACGGGCTTTATTCATGTGCCCAGGGAACCACTGGATAGCCATTTTTAACTCCTAACATATAATTTGACGCTATTTTAACTGGCAATTCATTTAATTGCGCTATACTGGCGCAAATTTTTTTAGATTAGATATTATGGCTCTTAAATCTACCATTATTAAAGCGCAATTATCGTTAAGCGATATGGACCGCCACGTGTACCAAGATTTTAATTTAACGTTGGCACAGCATCCCTCTGAAACCGAGCAACGCTTGATGATTCGCTTATTAGCCTATGCGCTAAATAGTTGTGATGGCTTAGAATTTACCAAAGGCTTAAGTGCCGACGATGAACCTGAGCTTTGGCATGTAAACTACAGTGAAGAGATAGAGCTGTGGATAGAGCTGGGCCTGCCAGATGAAAAGCGTCTTAAAAAAGCCTGCAATAAAGCTAAAAAAGTGGTGCTTTATACCTATGGCGAAAACAACCAAGCTATTTGGTGGCAAAAACATCAACCTAAATTGTACGATTTTAAAAACTTAAGTATTTTTAGCCTTGATTACGCCGCTACTCAGGCACTTGCAGATTTAGCAGACCGCAATATAAAACTTACCATTACCGTTCAAGATGGTGATGTGTGGGTCAGTTCTGATACGGCTAATATCGAAATAAAACCACAACAGTTAATGTAAATTGTAGGTAAGGGCGTATGAAAATAAACCACGTTATTGTATTACACGGCCTTTATATGTCGGGCTTTGTTATGCGCCCGCTCTGCTCTCGTCTTGAACAGTCTGGAGTTAAAGTACTGAATCTCACTTACAATACGCTCGACCCTAACTTAAGCACCATATTTAAACAAATTGATGAGTTTATTGGTGATGAGCCCTCTGCATTAGTATGTCACTCTATGGGCGGATTAATTGCCCGCGCCTACTTAGAGGCCGGCACGCCAGCGAGTCACCATGTCACTAAAGTGATTACGCTTGGCACACCCCATCAAGGCAGCCACATAGCGCAAAAGATGAAGCAAAAAGGGTTTGAAACCTTTTTAAAAAACAGCGTCGAGTTTTTACTCACTAAAAATGGTAACTGGCCGTTTAAGGCCAAGCTTTACAGTATTGCTGGCGATTTGCCCATTGGGTTAATGCCGTTAATTGTCAAAGGCAGTCAGTCCGATGGCACCGTTTTACTAGACGAAACCAAGCTTAAAGGCATGGCTGAGCATAAAGTGTTTCATTTAAGCCATACCAGTATGATTTATTCTCGCCAGGTGCTTGAATACATTATTAAGTGCCTTAACGAAGCAGCCTAGTCTTCGCCCGCCTCTGCTATTTTATAACTGATTAAAAATATCACCCCCAAAATAAGTGGCATGGGTGCGGCAATGTAGCCAAACGTGTCGGCATTAGCAAAACTTGCGCCTGCTAAATGCGCCACCAGCCCCAATACAAATGCAATAACGGCTATACCTACCACTATTAACTCTGCTTTATTTTGTTTTACTGTTTTTGCATCCATAATCGCTCTCCAATAAATTTAAGATATTTATTTTGCTTGAGTGAATTATGCGCTACAGCCATAAGCATTTACTGATTTAGATCAATACATCAAATAGCCAATATTCAACCTTGTAGAAAACTTGTTTTAGATCATAATTTATCCATGTTTTGTCTTTATTTTATTGTTAAGGGGTAGAATTTTAATAAATTTAACCCATCTATATTGTATGAGTGATTTATTGCGCTGTACGTTATTAATAGTTAAAACCTATTGCATTGACTGGTTTAAACAATTTTACTAATTAATAGCGCTGAGCAATAATGATCATCAGTTCATAAATAAACGGTTCATCAAGGAGCAAGGTATGTCACAGGTAAATGCAATTGGTTTAAACAGCGCAAAAAGCGAAGACATTGTTAAGTCACTCAATACATTGTTGAGCAGCTACCAAATTCAATACATGAATGCGCGCGGTTTTCATTGGAATATTAAAGGCCGTAACTTTTTTGAATTACACATTAAATTTGAAGAAATTTACAATCTTCTGCTTGAAAAAGTAGATGAAATTGCTGAACGTATTTTAACGTTAGATGGCGCGCCACTTCATGCGTTTTCTGATTACTTAGAAGTAAGTGAAATTAAAGAAGCTAAAAACATTAGCGATGGTACCGCAGCTGTAGAAAACCTATTAGCTGGCTACAGCACACTAATTAAAATGCAACGTGAAGTACTTACTCAAGCAGGTGATGCAGATGATGAAGGTACAGCGTCATTAATGGGTGATTATATTTCAGAGCAAGAAAAACTAGTATGGATGTTAAAAGCGTACTTAGACTAAGCTAAAAAATAAGCCCTCAAAAGGGGAGGGCTACAAATAGGGAGAATCGTAAATTTCTTTGCGATTCGGATACTATATTAGCGCCCCCTATTGACTAAACAACGCCACTGTTACCAGTGGCGTTGTTTTTGGTTTAAGCGGAGCATAAATAATTTTAAAGCAAACTAGCCCACCCTTTTCGCGCTTGCATTAAAAAGCCCCAGCAACGGCTGGGGCTTTTGTTAATACCAGCTCCTTAATTAAGTGAAGCTGGAAAAACGACAATTGTGCAGTATTAACTGCTTAAAATTTACTTCTAAAACCAATATAGAAGGTTTGTCCGATTGGGTCATACGTACCTGCGTCGGTTTCAGTACCTGTGCTTGAGCCACTTACACCTGAAAGTATACGCGGAGGCTCTTTATCAAATAGGTTGTTAGCGCCAGCGTATAGCTCTACCGCGTCACTTATATGATAGCTTGCTTGTACATCGTGGTAGGTTACTGAGCCAATACCCACGCCGCCAGCTGGAATACCAAAGCCACTTAAGAATTGATCATCAAAGTCAGCAGCCCCTATGTAGGTCATGCTCCAGTTAAAATCAAAGTCATCAAGCTTATAGCCTAAGTTCCAGTTAGCTTTGTGTTCAGATGCGCCAATTTCACCAGCAAACTCATCTTTATCCGCACCCGGTAACGGAATAGTGTAACCGTCAATCAAGTAAGTGTATGCAAGGCGAGTTCTAAATGCGCCTGGGCCAATATCGGCAGAGTAAGTTAGTGTTAAATCAACACCTTCAGTTCCTAAACCACCACTATTTGATACACCACTGTCAATAAACTCAAGTGAACCTGCGCTATTATTACCAGAAGGGCCGCTACGACGAGTTATAAAGCTACAGAAGCTATCGTCACCACCGCCATAACATTGGTCTAAAATAAATTGGCGCGGTGTAGATACAATCGCATCTGTGATTTCTATATCAAAGTAATCTAGGGTAACGTCAAGGCCCGAAATTAGCTCCTCTGGGGTAAATACCACACCCACAGTCACAGAGTCGCCCACTTCTTCTTTTAAGTCTGGGTTACCACGGTTAAAACCACTAATACCCTGTAAATCAGACTGGTTAAGGGTAAACTCACCGTTTGATGCAATATTATTTGCAACACCCGCATCGGCACGACACGCATCACCTACAGCGCCACCGCCACTGTTTGTAACACCTATACATGGATCGTTTAAACCACTTGGGAATGTTTGCGAAGGCGGTGAAAATAACTCATCAATATTAGGCGCACGTGTAGAACGAGCACGGGTAGCACGAAGGCGTAAGCTATCCATCACTTCCCAATCAACACCTACGTTCCAGCTTTCTGTATTACCTACTGTTGAGTAGTCAGATAAACGGACTGCGGCGTTCATTGTTACCGCATCCAGCACAGGAATGTTAGCCTCAACATAGTATTCAGTTACATCAAAAGAACCTTCGGTTGCAGGAATTGCATTACCGGCATTTAAGCCTGCTTGCTGTAGGGCATCAAATTCACTGCGAGAAAACTCTTCGCGGTATTCAAAACCAGCCGCAATACCTACCATACCCGCAGGCAGCTCAAATAAATCACCTGAGATATTACCGCCAATAATTTCTTGCTCTACCGACGTAGAAAGCGTACTTGGCGCACTTACAAAATCAATTGCACCTTGCGATAGTGAATTAAATCCGTAAATGTTTACTGGCGCACAATTAAAGCCACGCGCTGTTGCATCAATACAAATCGCTTCATCGGTAATGCCATCCGCATCTAAATCTTGGCTATCAATTACCGCCTCTAAACCTTGGCGAAAGCTTTGTACATTTACTAAGCCACCTGATACTTGCGACTCTTTTGTTTTACCGTACACATAGTAGGTATCGTAAAACCAGCTGTCGTTAATCTCACCCTGAAAGCCCACAGCTAAGCGGAATGTATCACGCTCTGCACGGGCACCACGGTTACCTACGTCACTTAAACGTTTTGCAAAAAAGATATCTCTAGCACCATCACCGTCGGTGTCTGTTGCTGCATTGTATATATCATCCGGCACAAAGGCATTTCTGAGCATTTCACCATTTACGTCAAACTCAATTGGCACGCGGCCATTGGCATAAATGTCATCTGAGGCAAACGGAAAAGGCTCTAACTCTGAAATAGTGGTACTAGATGCATACGTCCCTTCAAAAAAGAAGCTGTGTTTATCTGTTAGCTCGTAACTACCATTTGAGGCAAATAAGTAACGCTCTGTTGGTATAGCAATGGTACGTACGCCGCTTCGGTTAAAGCCGTTGGCATCTATACCGTCACCGCCATTGGTGCTAAACGAGTCCTGTAAGTTGTTGTTTGGATCGTAAGTAAAGCGTGTATCGCCCGCATCAAAACGCCCTTGTGGCGGAAATGATGAGAAAAACGGATTAACGGCTTCAAAAATAGAGCCCGGGTTTGCCGCCGGATCGTCTTCAAAATAAATACCTGAAAATTGGTCTACTGCAGAGCGCTCACGATCGCGTGAAAACACAGCTCCTTGGTCTGAGTAGCCTAAGTGGAACATGGCTTGACCTTTGCCATCACCCGTAGTTAAACCCGAGGTAAAAGAAAACTGACGCGATTCATCATCGCCTTCGCTTGATTCGCCGTATTGGCCTTCAAATTCTACGCCTTCAAAGTCATCTTTTAGTACAAAGTTAACTACACCTGCAACCGCATCAGAGCCATATACTGATGATGCGCCACCGGTCATAATTTCCACGCGCTCAATAAATTGACTAGGAATGGTATTTAAATCAACTGCCGAGCTACCAGGTACACCCGATACATAACGGCGCCCATTCACAAGTACTAAAGTACGGTTTGAACCTAAGTTACGCAAATCAACAGTAGCTACACCCGCGCTTGCCGTCGAAAAGTTAGAGTTAGTACGGCTAATAGCTGGAGAGCCAAATGCTGGGTTTTCTAGCAGTAGGTTTTGGATGTTTAAAGAACCCGATGCATCAATTGCCTCGCCACTTACAACCTGTATAGGTGCAGATGACATCGCCTCGGCTGAACGAATACGAGAACCCGTTACTTGCACGCGTTCTATTTTTTCTAGTTCGTCTTCTTCTGCGGCTAAACCTTGAAAAGAAAAGCCAGCAAGCACTGTCGCACTAAGTGCTAAAGACAATGAAGATTTTTTAAATGTACGACTATCTAAGTTATTTATTTTTTTCATACTATAATGTCCCTGAAATGTTATTTTTGTAACTGGTTGGTTACAAACATTTCAACATTAAGTGGAATAATTTTAAGACACTATGCGCATTATTTAATAGGCATTTAGTCAGGTACAAACAGCAGGATATATGGGATGAAGGTATTTATCCCAGATTGTTATAAATTAGATTAAATTTTTTTAACATTTTTTATTAAATACACGGTCTTTATAACTACACACTCTAGAGATGGATTTTTTTATGATTACTTACTTTCATGCACTAATTAGAGTTAGCACGAGCAAATTTGCAACATTCTTAACTCAGCAGGTGCAAGCTCACCGTCACTTTGATTCGCAAACACAACTGCCCGAGCAGCGTTTAGATCAAATAGATACCTCTCGTTTTAATGTGCTTTTTTACGAATTATCTAATTTAAATGATCCTACTCAAATAGTGCACCTAACTGAATTGGCTAAAACAATGAAAGTGGTGGTGATTGCTAGGTCGGCTGAATTTGCTAATTTTGCGTTTGAAGTCGGCGCAGTCGATTTTTTAACCGTCGATGCAACCGCTTCAAGGCTTGAAAAATGCTTCGATAAGCTTATTCATTTATGCCCATTAGCCACACAAGCCGAGCGCTTGTTTAAAGCCGCATCTGAAAACGAGCAACCTATTGCTGCACATATTGTTGTTAAAGATGTAGGTAAGGTACGTTTAATAGATATTAACGATATTGTATGGATTAACGGTGCGGGTAATTATGTAGAGCTGCACTTTAATGGTAACAGCGCCCCCGTTTTACACCGTGAAACCATGAAAAACATTGAGCAACAGCTAGAGCCTGAAGGTTTTATACGTATTCACCGCTCCACGCTAGTTAGAAAACATGCCATAAAAGAGCTTATGCCAACAGACAGCGGCGACTATAAAGTGAAGCTTAAAAACAATATCTCGTTAAATTTATCAAGAAGGTACAAAAACTGCCTAGAGAGCATTATAAGCCCCGTAGCATAGGGGCTTGTAATTCTATTTACCAGTAGGTTTTAATGTATTCATCGTCTGGGTGATGATGTAGGTAGCTTTCTGAGTCTTTATAAAAGTTAACTTCAATATCGCTGTTGTTCCAGACCTTCTCGAACATATTTTTAGCAATAATGTTTGCATATAAGTAATCTACGCGTTCGTAGCCACGCTCTTTTACGCTGGCAAAATACGCCTCTAACGAGTCCATGCTATCTACAGTTATTAACTCAAATTCTTCTAAATTAACCACAACACACTTTACCGCGCCTTTGGGGTGCATACTTAGTTCGTTCACCACGCCATTAGTTAGTAAAGTAATTCCTTCATTATTAAAACTACCCATTAGCTTTAAATACATGGTGGGTGGCTGAGAGCAAATATAAAACTCTCCATGTGCTCCAAACATAAATAACCTTTTATATATCAGTGCTTCATTAAAGCTTAATACATTTTGCGTATTTTGCAGTTAATTTATAAGCGCGATAAAAAAGGCCATTTCGAGGGCTTTTTCTTCAAGGCTTTTAAAACGCCCAGATGCGCCGCCATGCCCAGCATCCATATCGGTTTTAAATACCAGTATATTGTTATCGGTTTTGAGTTCTCGCATTTTTGCTACCCACTTCATAGGCTCCCAATATTGTACTTGAGAGTCGTGCAGGCCTGTGGTGACTAAAATATGCGGGTAGTCTTGGGCGCTAATATTATCGTACGGTGAGTACGCGGCTATTACATCATAAAAGTATTCATCGTTTGGGTTGCCCCATTCATCATACTCGTTAGTGGTAAGTGGAATACTTTCATCTAGCATGGTGGTTAACACATCTAAAAATGGCACATGACACCCTACACCTAAGTAAAGCTCTGGCGCTTGGTTTAATACAGTGCCCATTAACAAACCACCTGCACTGCCGCCAGAAGCAAATACTTTATTTTTATCACCGTAGCCTTGCTCTACAAGAGCCTTTGTAATATCAATAAAGTCGCTAAAGCTATTTTGTTTATGCTCTTTTTTACCTTGCTCGTACCAATGGCGTCCTAGCATTTCGGAGCCTCTAACATGTGCAATCGCATACACAAAACCGCGGTCTAGCAAACTCAATGAGGTACTCGAAAAGCTCGGATCTATCGTGTAACCATATGCACCATAGCCATATTGAAACAGCGGGTTAGTGCCATCTTTGGTAAAGGTGTCTTTTCTATAAACTAATGAAACAGGTACTTGCACGCCATCGCGTGCTGTCACGAATAAGCGCTCAGAGGCATAAAGTGCACTATCAAACCCGCCCAGTACTTGCTGCTGTTTTAACAATGTTTTTTTGCCTGTGGCTAAATCAACATCGTACAACGTTCCAGGCGTGGTTAGGCTTGAATAATAAATACGTACCGAACGCGCCTGTGGCTCGGGGTTCATCGCCACAGCGGCATAATAACATGGGTCGCTAAATTCAAGCGCCATGCGCTCTTGAGCTTGGTTAATAACAACAAAGCGAGCTTGACCTTGCTCGCGCTCAGTTAATACTAAAAAGTCGTCAAATATCTCTACGCCTTCAAGCAACACATGCTCACGGTGCGCGGTGTGCTCTTGCCACTGCGTTTTATCTGCAATCGTTTCGCTTGTTGCCGTCATCAGTCTGAAATTTTTAGCTTGCCAGTTGGTTACTATGTAATATGTATCGCCGTGTTTATCTATATCAAACTCATGCCCTTCTTCGCGCGGTAGTAATGCGTTAAATTCTCCTTGCGGGTTATTGGCATCAAGCACCCAGGTATCGTTTGTTTCGGTGGTGGCCAAATCAATAATAATAAGGCTCTCGTCACGGCTTTTACCCAAGCCCATAAAAAAGCTTTTATCGTGCTCTTCGTACACCATAACATCTTGGCTTTGCGCTGTGCCTAGTTCATGCCTAAACACCTGAAAACCCAGTAACGTTTGCAAGTCTTTTTTAACGTAAAATACGGTTTTATTGTCGTTAGCCCAAACAATTTGTCCTTCAGTGTTTTCTAAAACATCGCTGAGCATTTCACCTGTTTGCAGGTTTTTAAAATGTACGCTGTAAATTCTGCGCCCTTCGGTATCTTCGCTGTATGCCATTAATTGCTCGCATGGGCTTAGCGCGACTTCACCTAGTTCGTAAAATTCATGGTTTTGAGCTAAAGCATTCACATCAAGAAGTAACTGCTTGTTATCGGTGTTAATACTTGTGCTTCTGTAATGGCGCGAATACTCATCGTCACCACGTACCTCTGAGTGATACCAGTACTTGCCATCTTTAACCGGCACCGTGTTGTCATCTTTTACGATGCGCCCTTTTAGTTCTTCAAAAATACTGTTTTGAAGTGGTTTTATTGCGGCTAGTTGCTCATCGCAGTATGTATTTTCGGCCGCTAAATGGGCGAGTATTTCTGGGTTTTCGCGCTCATCATCGCGCATCCAGTAGTAGTTATCGGTGCGCGTTTTATTGTGCATAGTTAATTGATGAGGTTGCTTTTTAGCAACAGGAAAACGAGCTAATGATTGAGAAGAAAATTCACTTAAAGACACAACAAAACCGTATAAAAAATAACAATGCAGGCAGTTTATCATAAAAATAAAAAAGCCCACTCATAGAGAGTGGGCTTGAGGTATAAGTCCAAATTTTAAAATTACTGCAATTTTATTCTTGTCATTACACCCATGGGAAGATGGTTTTTATTTTAAAAGCGTTAAGAGACCTTAGTCCAGGCCATTGCCCAGCTTTTTCCGATACCAGGTTCAAAGCTTGGGTCTTTATCATTATTGGTTCTGCAAAATTGGCTAAATGGCCATGCCTTACATTGGTATATATAACCTGTTTTAGGCTGCAGTACGCGAGTCCCCGCATTGTATTGTTCGCCCCCATTAGGGTATACAAAATCATATGCTTGGTTGGTGCACTTAGCGGGGGTATCGCACTTTGCAATGCAATGAAAATCAACCTTTGCCTTATTAATACCGCTACTTTCTAGGGCAAATATTTCGTTATCTCTATAGCCAACAACCAACCCTTGTTTGGTCATTCTACCTGCACTTACCAGTGGCACATGCACGTTTATATACTCAGCAACTAAGCGTGGCCAAGCATGAGGCTCACCTTGTTCTAAAGAGGTAATTTTATAATCAAACGATAAATCAACAAGCACTCCTTGCATGTCTGAAAAGGTTACACTAACCACATCCCCAATGAATAATTGAGTATGATGGTTTAAACAACCTATAGTTGACCATTTTCCACAGGCCAACGACGTATGCATAAACACAGTAACACCTTAAGAGTCACAAAATTTTATCCATATCATATGGATACACAAAAACGACACTGAGGGCAAGCAATACCGTATAAAAATTATGCAGCAGCCCCGCTATCGTAGTTTACACCTTAGACCGGAAACTTTGCGTCTTAGCCTTTCGACTAATTTGCCAACAGAAAAAAGTGATTATAAAACGTGCGCAAAGCTTATTCAAACAAAAGAATGTAACCGAGATTTTTATATAACCCTAAATAACTAAAAAGCCAACTTGTTAAAGTTGGCTTTTAATAGTTTAAGAGGTTTGGTTTATAGGGGCTTTTCGCCTAAATACTTTTCGAAAAGCCATTTTAAACACGCCGCCAATATCGCCTAAAATAATGTACAAGCACGGCACCAATATAAGGGTGATTAGTGTTGCAAACATTACCGCAAAGCCTAGCGCTACTGCCATAGGGATTACAAACTTAGCTTGTAAGCTGGTTTCAAACATTATGGGCAGAACCCCTGCAAAGGTTGTAATAGAGGTTAATAATATTGCCCTAAAGCGTGCACAACCGGCTTCTATTACCGCGTTTTTAACGCTTACACCCTCTCGGCGTACTTGGTTTACGTAGTCGGTCATTACCAGCGAGTCGTTTATTACTACGCCGGCCGCGGCTATTAAACCAAAGCCCGACATTAAGCTAATGTCTAAATCAAACCAAAAGTGCCCCCAAATAGCCCCCGTTAAACTAAACGGAATAACCGACATAACAATAAGCGGCTGGGCATAACTTTTAAGTGGTACAGCAAGCAATATATAAACTAAAATCATGCCGCCTACAAAAAACAGCAGCTGCTCATTAGCTTGCGCCTGTTGCTCTTCTATTGCGCCACCTAGCTCTGATTTAACACTTGGGTATTCTTCTTTAAGTTGTGGAAGTAAGTTTTCTTTTACTTGCGAAACCACTTCGCCTGGCTCTATAACTTCTTCATCAATACTGCCGTACACATAAACAGTACGATAACCGCCCTCACGGCGAATATAGCTAATACCCGGCGTTTCGGTTAATTCAACCACATCGCCTAAAAGTACTTCACGCCCTTGCGGTGTAGTAACTACAGTGTGTTTTAGCGATGAAAACGCTTCGCGAGTCAGTTTAGGGTAACGTACCATTACTCTTACTTCTTCGCCGTTACGTATTACACGCTGTGCTTCGCCACCATAAAAACTAGCGCCTACTTGATTTGCAATGTTAGCAAGGTCGAGCCCTAGATCGTAAGCTACAGGTTTTAAGCTCATTTGCACTTCTTTGCTAGCAGGGTCAATGGTTGAACTTATATCAAACAAGCCTTTTTGTTGCTGCAATAGCTGAATAAAACGACGGCCTGCCGCATTAAGCGTTTCTATATCTGAGCCAAACAGTAAATAACCAAATTCGCCTTCGCCGGTGCCGCCACCGCCGCCAACATCATCTTCAATAGTGAGTGATTTAATACCGGCAATGGTTGGCATGGCTTCTCGCCAGCGGCGCGAAAGCTCAAACGCGTTATAAGGGCGTAAGTCTTCATCAACCAACGGCGCAAGTAACTGAGACTCCGTTCTGCCTTGGTTAAATACCAGTACATCACGAATTATTTTTTGGCCAAATTCACGCTCTGTTTCTTCATCAACTCTTAACACCATGGCTTCTACTTCACGAATAGCTGCAATAGTTTGTAAGTCAGACACATTGTCGTTCATTTCTATATGAATTTGCGGAAAATCATGCGGCACTTTTGGAGTGGGTACAGTGCGTACTTTATTTGATGTGATCAGCGCAATGCTTATAAAAAACATAGCAATAAAGCCAAACAATACTGTCCAACGCCAATCTACACAACGCGATATAAAACGCTTATAAGGGCCATTTACAAAGCCAAAAAAGCGGGTATTAAACCTATCGCGCCAGCCCCCTTTTTTAATGGGTGAAAAGTGCGTGTGGGCAATGTGCGCCGGTAAAATAAGTTTTGATTCAACTAAGCTAAATACTAAACACAGCATAACTACTACAGCAATACCGTAAAAAAAGGCGCTTTCTGGCCCGCTTGAAAGTGTAAACGGGGCAAACACTGCAATGGTTGTTAGTACACCAAATGTAGCAGGGGTTGCTACACGGTTAGCACCACGGACGACGTTTTCAACTCCGCCTCCGCTTTTTTCAACCTCAGTATAGGCGGCCTCTCCTATTACTATGGCGTCATCTACCACAATCCCGAGCACCATAATAAAAGCAAACAACGAAATAATATTAATGCTTATACCAAATAAAGGCATTAGCATCATGGCGCCTAAAAAACACACAGGTAAGCCAATCATTACCCAAAGCGCTAATTTAAAGCGCAAGAATAACGAAAGCATAATAGCGACTAATATTGCCCCTTGAAACAAGTTAGCTTTCATCATATCAAGGCGCGCATTTAGGTAGTACGTCATGTCCATTAATGGCTCTAACCTAACGCCCGGTGGCAGCTGGGTATTTTTTTGTTCAATAAATGCTTTAACCGAATCGGCAACGGGGATCATGTTTTGATCTTGCGTTGCCTTTACCGACATATACACCGCGTTTTCGCCATTAAATTTAAAGTAGCGCTCGCCTTCGGTAAATTGGTCTTTAATAACAGCAATGTCTTGAAGCGATACTTTAGCGCCGTATTCGCCTATTTTTACCGGAATTTGTCTAAACTCATCGCCAGAGTAATACTGGTTTTCAACCCGAACAGAAATAATCCCCGCATCTGTTGTTAGTTGCCCCGCCGAAAAATTAGCAGAGTAATTACGCACAGCGGTCATTACATCGCTTAGGGTTAAGTTGTATTGGCGTAAAGTGTCTGGGTCGATTTCAATGGCTATTTCATCAAGCGGCACATCGTTTTCTACCAACGACACGTTAGATAGCTGTAATAGCTCATCTTCAATTTGATTGGCAATTGGTTTGAGTTCTGTCAGCGGCAAATCGGCAACTAAGGTCATCCCTATAACATCTTGCCTAAACTCAATCTGACTTATGGTGACCGGTTCCATACCCGCAGGAAAGGTTGCAATACCATCAACACGCAGCTTTACCTTATCAAGTACATCGGTAAGCTCTGCATCAGTGTTAATTTCAAGGCTTGCTCTACCGCCATTTCTAAAGGCGCGGTACACGCCCTTTTTAATTTCGGTCACATCCTTTAGTGATTCTTCAATTTTTATAAGAATGCTTTCTTCAATTTCTTGTGGTGAGGCACCGGGGTAATTTGCCTCAACATTAATGTAGTTAATTTCTACATTAGGAAACATTTGGCGCTGAATGGTTAAGTAGCTAATAATCCCCATGATGATGATAAAAACCATCATTAGGTTGGCTGCAACAGAGTTTTTAGCAAAATAAGCTATTAACCCTGTTTGTTTTTTTTCAATTGATTCGCTCATTAATTTACACCTTATAACTGTTGCGCATCAGCGCTACTTTCGGTGTTTGTATTAGCGTTACTTGGCTCGCCCATGCCAGCCACTTTAACCTGCATGCCTTTTTGTGGGTACTCAGGTAACGTGGTAACCAACTTATCATCGGCGTTAAGTCCGCTGCTAATATAAAAGTACTCGCCTTCTTCTCTCACTACGGTTACTTTGCGCGGTTCAAGCTCTTGGTTTTCGTTAACTATCCACACCGTTTGGTTATTAACTAATGATTGCGGCAAACGGTAAATATTATTAAGCATGGCGCCTGCAAAATTAACCTGCACGTAGCTGCCAAATTTAATAGCCGGTTGCTGTGTTTTTAAGCCGTATGGGTCTTCAATACGTACCACTAAGCTGCTCATACGCGTCGCGTTATCTACAATACCTAGGTCGCGGTCAATCACGCCTTCACGTGTAAAACTGTTTAAACCTTTTTGAATAATAGTGGCCTTAATGCCCTTAATTCGCTCCGGTAAAAATACGCTATCAAAACCAGCAATAGGAATAATAACCTCTGCTGTTTCTATATTATTTAAATCGGCCACTTGTGCGCCCATAGCCACAAACTGGCCTACCCCCACATTACGACTTATAACAAGCGCATCGTAAGGTGCTTTTATATCGCAGTTTTCTAAATCGCGTTGCGCTCTTTTTAATGCGGCTTGCGCCGATTTAACCGCTGCTTGGGCGCTTAGCACCTGCGGTTTACGTAAAAACAAGTCGGTACGTGCCTTACTCGGAAAACGCTTTGCTTCGTCTTCGGCTACTTTTGCCTGCGCTTGCTCTTCAATTAAGGCCGCTTTGGCACGCGCTAAATCGGCCTCGGCTACCAATACGGCTGCTTCGTAGTTGTCTTTTTCAATGCTAATAAGTGTATCGCCACGAGAAACCACGCCACCCGCTACAAAGTTAGGGTGCCAGCTAATTACTTCGCCCGACACCTGCGCCGCCAACTGCGTATTTTCTAATGGTTTTATTTCGCCATAGCTGTTTATTATTACTTGATGATTATTAGCTTCTACAGGCTCAACTTGCACGGTGGGGCGTGTATCTACTGCTGTTTTACTTTGATCTTCTTGTGCAATAGCGTTTATTCCCATAAAGCCCACTACACCAATGGCTAATGCTACAAATGGGAACACCCATCTCAGTGAATTTGATTGCATATCCTAATTACCTCATATTTCTACTAACACTATAATAACAGAGCGCAATAAAACATTAACCTGACATTTGTAAGCAACTGTTACAAATAAAATTGGGAACTAAATATAGCTGTGTACCCGTTAACAAACACCTGCTATTCATCGCATTTATTATATTTTGTTACAATCTTTTACTGTTTAAAATCAACAAATTACAGGTTTAAGCTATTATTTCATCGAGAAGATGTGCGAACAAATTTTAATTTACGTACAGTCACATTAAATAAATAACAGCGAAAAAGATTATTACAATGAAATTAACAACCCTTGCGCTAACACTTAGTGTAGCGCTTAGCGGCCACGCACTGGCTAGCGATAAAAAAGAAGACAAAAAACCACAAACCCTAAGCGAAATGGTCGAAGGACAAACCGAATTTTCAGGTATTTTTAATTTACACCAAGACCCAAAAACCGGTGAGCACTTAATGGTGATCACCGAATCGCAGCTTAATACCCCTTTTGTATACTTTGCTCATACAGTCGACGGTGTCACTGATGCTGGGCATTATCGCGGTGCCTATAGAGAAACCAAGCTTATTGAGTTTAGAAAATACTTTGACCGCATAGATATAGTTAGCAAAACCCCTCGCTATAAATTTGATCAAAACAGTGCCATTGCCAAAGCAAGCAATGCCAATATTAGCGAAGCCGTTTTAGCCAGCATTAAAATAGAAAAAGAAGAGCAAGGAAAAATAGCCTTTAAGGTCAACAAGCTATTTTTAAGTGAGGCGCTACACAAGGTATCGCCAACGCCAAACCCAGCCGATAAAAAAGCTAAAAAACGCTTTAAAGTAGGTAAATTAAACAGTAAAAAGTCGCGTATTGTTAAGCAGCGTCCTTACCCAAATAACTTAGATGTGGTTGTAGATTACGTATTTAGTAATGCCAGCCCCACCGTGCGTGGTACAAGCGCAGTAAGCGACCCGCGCAATGTCTCTGTAAAGGTGCAGCACTCTTTTGTTGCATTACCAAAAAACGACTATAAACCACGTAAAGATGACGCGCGCATAGGCTATTTCACCAATCAATTTGATCTAATGACCTCGACCGATTGGGCACCATATGAAGATGTTATTAAACGCTGGGACCTACAAAAGAAAAACCCTAGTGCTGAGCTTTCTGAGCCAGTAAAGCCAATTACCTGGTGGATAGAAAATACCACCCCAGTAGAGTGGCGCGACACAATACGCGATGCCGTACTTATCTGGAATAGCGCTTTTGAAAAAGCTGGTTTTAAAAACGCACTAGAAGTTAAAGTACAACCCGATGACGCAACCTGGGATGCTGGTGATATTAACTACAACGTATTACGTTGGACATCATCACCTAAACCGCCATTTGGTGGTTACGGGCCGGCTCTTGCCAACCCGCTAACAGGTGAAATACTTGGCTCAGACATTATGCTTGAGTTTGTGTTTATGAAAAACCGATGGATTTATGACACGCTTTACACACAAGGCACAATGAGCCACGGCGAAAACTTGCACACAAGTGGCGATTTAAATTGCTCACTAGGCCATGAAATTCAACAAAACCTATTACTTGCCAAAGGCTTAGCAACAGGTGCCTCGATTGATGACAATGAAATGATTCGCCAAGGTTTAACTCAGTTAATTCTTCATGAAGTAGGCCATACACTAGGCTTAAACCACAATATGAAATCGTCTATTTTGTGGGATGAAAAAGAGGTTCATGATAAAACCAAAACCCAAGGCATAGTTACAGGCTCAGTGATGGATTATGCGCCGGCTAACATAGCCCCCATTGGTGTGCAACAAGGCGATATTTTTCAAACCAAACCAGGCCCTTATGACGACTGGGCTATAAACTATGGCTACAGCACAGCCCTTGAAGATGAAGCCGCAGAGCGCGCCCGCCTAAATACTATATTAGCGCGCTCTAGCGAGCATGCGCTTGCCTTTGGTAACGATGCCGACGACATGCGTGCACCAGGTCGCCATATAGACCCACGCGTAATGATAGGCGACCTTTCATCAAACCCTGCAGCCTATGGCGCCGATCGTATGGCGCTAATTAATAAGTTATTTACTGAGCTAAAAGATAAAGCCACAGTAAAAGGTGAGTCTTACCAACAGCTGGTTACCTCAGCTAATAGTTTATTTGGCCAATACCGCTCGCAAGCGGGCATTGTTTCTCGCCAAATAGGTGGCGTATATGTTGAACGCGCAGTTGTGGGCGACCAGCATGCTGATAAACCCTTTACCCCCGTACCGCTTGAGCGCCAAACACAAGCAATGAACATACTTGCTAAATATGTATTTGCGCCAGATGTACTCACTAGCATGCAACCACTGTATAACTATTTACAGCAACAGCGTCGTGGTTTTAGCCATTATGGTAAAAATGAAGACCCTAAAGCGCACAAAATGATTTTAGGCATGCAAAAAACAGTACTTGCGCAATTGCTGCACCCTGCTGTTATGCTGCGTATTTCAGACACCGCGCTGTACGGTAACGAATATAGCCTAACGCAATTTATGGACGACCTAACTGCCAGTATTTTTGTTGATAGCAAAGAGAGCACGTCTGTTAGCCGCAATTTACAAATAGAGTATGTAAATCAGCTTATTGCTATTGCAGGCCTAGGCAAAGCCAGTAAACACGACAATTTGGCAAAAACTGCCGCGCTCTATCAGCTAACACAAATAGCTGATACAAGCGTAGGATGGGGAGCCGATACAGCAACTAAAGCGCATAAAAAGTATATTGATCACTTAATTGCTAAAGCGTTAGAAGCTTAATTAACTAAATCAAACAGGCCACGTAATACGTGGCCTGTTTATTTATAAATAAATTGTGCCTTTTAAATACCGCACAGCGTTACCGGTTAAGGTCACTGTATTTTCGCCTACCTCACATTGTATAAAACCACCTCGGCTTGAAGCCTGATACGCGTTTAATTTATTTTTACCTAATTGCTGCGCCCAGTAAGGGGCAAGGCCGGTGTGAATAGAGCCCGTAACAAAGTCTTCTTCGCCGCCACTTGCTGGCCAAAAATAACGAGACACAATATCGTACTCAGCAGAACTCGCTGTGGCGACCACATCAAGTGGATATAAGGTTTTTAACAAATCAGACTCAGTGGTTAAATCATAAATTTGTTGAGCATTTTCGTATATAGCAAAATATGCTTGGCGGTTTTTAAGCACCTTAATAGGTTGTATAGACAACCCTTTCAATAGCGCATCGGGTATAGTTTGCACTTCATCTGGCGCTTGTTTAGGAAAGGTCATAGCAAAACTGCCATCGCTATTTTTATTAACAATAAGCTCCCCTACAGCCGCGGCGTTAAAGCGCACTTGGCTAAGGTTGTGCTGCTCGCATAAAACATACGCAGCAGCGAGCGTAGCGTGGCCGCAAAAATCTATTTCCATTAATGGCGAAAACCACCGTATTGCAAAACTGCCATCTGCCAAAGGGCACGTAAACGCAGTTTCAGAAACATTATTTTCAGCGCCAATATTAAGCATTAACTCATCACTAAGCCACGACTCAAGCGGGATCACAGCCGCGTAATTGCCTTTGAATAACTCGCTTGTAAATGCATCAATTTGATGGATGGTGAGTTGCATAGGCTAACCTCCTAAATTAGTTATAAACAAGCCGAAGGTAATACATCTTTAGGTACTGTCGTTTTATTTTCACCCACAGCTTGCATCCCTACAACAGGTTCATCAAAACCACATAACCATGCAATAGGACTTGTGGGGCTATTAGTAACGACTGCGGGTCTAAAAGTTAAAACTGTATTTTGCAAAGGCTGCGAGGCTTTATTCCCCAAGCTAATGTTAATTGCACCGTTTTCTATGGCAATACCTGTCACTCGATTTCCTATTAAATATTTACTTTCAGGCACATTTGCTTGTTTATTATTTTTAGGAAACTCTCTGTTTTCAATGTAATACGTAGTTACGTCTTCTCTTATTACTGCGGCCATAGCAAGCGGATCAACAAGTTCAGCTTTTTGCATATATTTACTGTATTGAGGTAAAGCAACAGCCGCCAAAATACCAATAATAGAAATTACGACCATCAATTCAATTAGCGTAAATCCTTTTGACTTCATAACACTTCTCCTAGCATAAAAATTGGTTGATAAGCCGCTTTCACAAATAAGTAAATTGACACAACAATGACTAATCCATACAGAATAACCAGCTTATTTATAAAGCCTTTAGCCTGCAAATTAAATTGTTCGAGCTGCTGCTCAAGTAACACTTTAAACTCTTCATGAGTTTCGTAGCCTAACGAATCACACTTAGCCAAATGTTTAGTTTCGACTATTGCGGCGTTTTCATCCTCTTTGAAATTTACCGCAAAGTTAAGCGTTGTCATTAGGCGATCGTATTTCTTAATTAAACTGCGAGGAAGTAAAGCTTTTGATAAACCAGTAAAAGGCTGCGAGTCGGTTAAAGCGCATGCATTTTTAATTTTAAAAATTACTATAAAAATAATGCTTTGCAGTAAAACCAATAGAATAATTGGCACATACCAATAAGAAAAGTAATCACCTAAGGAGTGCGCGGAAGAAGCCATATGATTGCTATATATCTCTACAAATGTAGGAACAACAAAAGACTGATATAAAAGCGAAGAAAAAACATAAATAAAAAAAACAGCAGTTAAATAGATAAAAATGCCTTTGTGCTCAAATTTATACCCGCTAACTAGCTGCGGTACACATTGATAATGCATGGCTTGTTTTTGCAAAATATCTGCATCTTGCAGGGCAAATTTTGCTGCAAGGCAATTGGCTAATTTACTGTCTGTATATTTATTAGCATAAACGGCTAAATACGATTGTGTGGTTAGCTCTTCTTTTTGTGCGGCACTTAATGTTTTAGAACTATAGACACGGCAAATGTAGCCAAACTGATTCCAATTCATACTTTATCCTTTTATTTGATAAAGTAACTTGCCACATATTTAGCACAATATAAATAGAAGACGATTGTTTTTTAAGCCATTGCGGGGCGCATTTTATAATATTGCATACATGTAAATTGCACGGCATTTGTAAGTAGTAGCATAACAAACATTAAAATATGCGAGGTGCTGGGCATAGCACTGCTTAGCTCTACAAATAAGCCACAGGTACCTGCTACAAACTGCAAGCTAAAGTAGCGGGCGCTTAAATTGCTAATATTGCCACTGCGTAAGGTTTTGTACGTTTGCGGCATAACCCGCACTGAGCTCATTACCAGCCCTACGTATGTAAGGGCGTTGAGCACCGATGATGTTTCTAAGCTTTTATTTAACAGCAATAAAAAAGGTAATAACGAAAAGCCAAGCATAGCCACAAGCTGTATACGTTCAGCTTTTGCGGCGTTATAGCGTGCAAAGTAATATAAAATTAAACCACTTAGCGCCCCAGTTACAAAAAATGGTAAAGCAATAAAGTAGCGTTCAAAATAAATATTGTAAGTAATAAAGTAGAGGCTTTGCACTAAACCAAAGGTCATCATTAATAGTGATAACCCCGACACACTGCGATTCTTTCTAATTTTGCTCAATAGCGGTAAAAAGCTAAAAACTAAAATAAAAGCCGACAAAATAGGTAGATAGTGCGCCAAAACAACCTCGCTCGTTACTTAAATGTTAATATAAAACCCGCCTGAAACAATAAATAAACATATGTTTTTTAAAGGGTTTTAAAGTGAGCGCGCATTGTAATGATGAATACATTTTACTCAACAAATTAGCGTAAACCTATATTAGGCACTGGCAAGATAGCTGTACAAAAAGCGTTACTTTAAGTGAACACCTGGGCCGCTTTGTATTTAAAAGTTACCAGCCTTGCACCACAGCTTAAACGCATTTTACTCTAGAGATCGGCTCGCTCTAAAACAATTATTGTGCATTCATCGCACAACTATGAAATAGAACTGATAATTGTTATCATACGCAGGTCCGTGGCAATTACACAAAAAATAAACTATGAGAAAAACACTTTTTAAAATTCACAGCTGGGTAGCCCTTATAGCGCTTATTCCGCTGCTTGTTATCAGTATAACTGGTAGCGTTTTGGTATTTAAAAGCGAGATTGACGGCTTACTAATGCCAGACAGTCACTTTGTTGTACAACAACAAGCCAACCGCTTACCTATTGATACACTTATAACAAAAACTCAAAAAACCTACCCTAAGTATGTTGTTGGTAGCTGGGAAATATTTAACGATGATACTGCTGATCGGGTTTATTTAATTAAACGCGGTACAGAGGACTGGTATAAATTTCATTTAGATCAATACACGGGCAATATTTTATCGGAGCCAGTAGGCACTAGCCATTACTTTACCGACTGGTTTTTAGACTTACATTACACCTTTTTACTTAACGATTTAAAAAGCTTACCAGGGCAAACTGGCACTGTTTTAGGGTTCTTTTTTGCGGTGTTTTTTTTAGTACTGGGTATTACAGGTCTTATTATTTATCGTAAGTTTTGGCAGCGGTTATTTAGTGTACGCTGGCGTGCAACTCTGCAAATAGTACTTAGCGACATTCATAAAATGACCGGCGTAATTGGCTCGCCAATTATTATAATTTTAGCCATCACCGGCGGCTACTTTAACGGCGCGGTGTGGTATCACGAAGTAATTGAACACGCAGAAGAAGAGCACTTTGTATTAACTAAAAATTTATACAATGAAGAGATTTCTTTTCAGCACGTACTTGATGACAGCCAAAAGCAAATACCCACCTTTAACGGTACGTTTTTAGTAATGCCGCTTGAGCCAGACGAAAACATAACGTTATTTGGTGAGGTTGATACCAGCAACCCGCTTGCCAGTGAATATGCCAATACCGTGACTTACAATAAGCTAACGGGCGAGCATATGGCTAACTGGGACATTCGCGAAGTGGGTGTAGGTTGGCAAGTAATTGATAGCTTTAGAAAACTACACTTTGGTTATTTTGCAGGGCTCATTAGTAAAATAATTTGGTGTGTTATTGGTTTAAGCCCTGTTTGGCTTGGCGGTACTGGCTTTTATTTATGGTTTACTCGCCGTAAGCGTAAAAAACAGTCTCAAAAAAACCGCTTAAGTAAACACCGCACCGTAAGTGCTTGATTAAAAAATCACCTCACTGTAATGTTAAAAATCACAGTGAGGTGATATATGAAATATTTAGTTTTTACACTTAGTTTATTGCTAACTGCTTGCAGTAGCACCCCGCCCGAAACGCCAATTAAAAAAGTACAACTTACCCATATAATAAATCACTCGCTTTTCGAGCAGGTTAAAACACCTAGCGAGCACAGTATTTTTGAGCTGTCGGAGCCTGAAAAAAGCGCGTTTTTAACCTACGCACACTCGCGTTTAAACAATGTACGCGCTGATGAAATTATTTTTAATTACCTGCAAAACCAGCTCACCAACTTTAAGTATGATGGCGCAACCCTCACAGCCCAACAAGCGATTGAACGCTCAGAAGGTAACTGCATTAGTTTAGCCATACTTACGCAAAGCTATGCGCAGCTTTTAAACCTCGAAACCAGCTTTCAAGAAATGACGAGCGAACCTGTGTATGCCAAAGAAGGCAATGTAATTTATGTTGCTAACCACTTTAGAACGAAAATTTACGCCCCAAAAAAAGAAACAGATGAAGATATTATTGTAATAATTCGCGCAGGCACGTTAATTGATTACTTCCCCACTCGTGGCAGCTTTTATTCAGGCAGCGCTACGTATAACGATTTACTCTCTAATTTTTATAGCAACTTAGCCGCTACGGCACTAGCCGAAAACAATCTTAATAAGGCTTACTCTTTAATTATGCAAGCCAACCGTTTTACCCCAAACGATGCAGAGCTGTTTAATATAGCTGGCGTGCTGCACCGCCGTGCAGGCGATTTAAAAAGCGCTCACATGATTTACCAAACCGCGCTTGATAGAAACGATATAAGTATAAATTTAATTAATAACTATCGAATATTAGCAAAAGAGCTGGGAGATAAAACACTAGAAAAACGCCTAACAAGCCAGCTTGTTGATAAAGAAAAAGATCCCTACGAGCTACTCGTTATTGCTAAAAATAACTTACATCAGGGCAAGGTCACTCAAGCTAAAAAACAACTCGAACTTGCCATTGCAAAAGCCCCTTATATATCGGAGCTCTATTTAGAGCTGGCTAAAATTCGCTACCAACAAGGTAATACAGCGCAAACACAAAGCTTGCTAGAAAAAGCCATCCAGTATGAGCGCAATAAAGAAAGGCTAAACATATATCAAGCTAAGCTTGCGTCGCTAAACAAGCACAATTAACCACCTTTATTTTAAATTAGTTTAAACACGGCTTTTGCTAATGCACTTATTACACAAGTGCATTAGCGTGTTATAGCAATTTACTTAAAGCGAGTAGTAAAAGCTAAACCAGCCGCGCATTTCATCCTCAAAGCTATCGCCTTCTACGCGCGATAATCCCATATTAAAGGTTAAATCGTTCACACCGACTGGGCCTAATCCAAAGCTAAAATTGCCTTGATACTTTAAACCATAACTTTGTGCGTATACTGCATCATCTACCTGGTGCTGTTTGTAATAAAGCCATGGCATGCCTTCTTTAAAGCTAAAACCACCGCCATAACCCATGTAGCGCTCAGCAGTTGTGCTATAAAATGGCAGCTCTGATGAAAGCACAAACTCACTATTTTGGTGCTCGCTAATTAGGTTTGAGCTAAATCCGCCTAGCGCTAAGCTGCTATCATCGCGCTGCTTTTGAGTAAAATTAATATAAAGCGGCACATCAAACGCTTTACCAAATACTTTGGCCGCTAAATCATAGCCATCCCAATTATTGTTTTTACTGCTGCCATCGTAATACTGGGCATTAACACTTTGCCCTATAGCAAATGCTTGGCGGTCGTACTGCCAGCTTTGTGTAATGCCTATACGTGCCCATTTATTATAGTCTTGCTTATAATCGGTATAGTTATAAGCCAGCTCTGGCGTTATGCTAAACGCCGCGTATTTAATCGGGTAACTTAAGGCTGCAAAACCACCTCGCGCAGATACATCTGCATTTTCGCTCGCTTGGTATTGTTTTGCGGTATTTAAATCATAATCAAATACACTCAATTTAAGCTTAACTGGCAGTGCATTGTATTTTGCCTGGGCGTACCCACCGTGCAAAGCATCATCATTTAAATCAACACTATAGCCCGCTTGAAGGTCTAGCTGTTTAAGTAAGTCACTACTTTTAATATTTATATTTAAAGCGCTTGAAGCGGCCGAGTAATGCTGTGCGCCTAGCGCTAGGCTCGCATGCTGATCAAGCACATCGTAGCTGCTTTGTTTACCTACATTTTCGCTATATATTTTTGCTTTAGGCAAAGTGTACTGATCAACCAAAAGCAGTGGCGCGCTATTATCAAGTGCTAAATCAGTGACTATTTCACCCTCTAGCGTACTCGGTAGTCGCTTTACATTAGGCCCATCAGCAGTAATAGATAAATAAAGTAATGCTCCTTCGTTTGTTTCTAGCGGGTGGGCAACGGCTTCTTGGCCCTGGGTAAGTTTAGTTAATGTGCTACTTGCAATATGGTAGCTATAAATATCAGTTGAGCCTTTTAATCCGGCTACAAAGTAAATTTTTTCTCCGTTTTTACTAAAGCTGGGTTGGCTTAGGTATTGGTACCCGTTTGGCATAGGCACGGCTTGGCGAGTATTATTGGCAACATCTTGTATATACAATTGCCAATTCTCATTCAAATTGGCTGATACATAAGCTAGTTGGGTTTCATCAGGGCTAAAAGTTGGGTAGTCGTAAGCTGTTTTTAAGCTTTTAGTAAATAAAGGGGTAATGGTTTGCGTTGCTAAGTCTACTTTTACTAATTCTGAGTAGCCACCACGTACTTGCTCGGCGTAAAGAGTTTCTCCATTGTTAGTAACACTAAAGCGGCGTAAACCAGCAAGTTTAGTTAACTGCTCAACTTTTCCGGTTTCGGTGTTATAACTAAAAATATCAGACACTTTGTTATAAATACCCGTCTCTTCACGTGTATAAGCATTAAAGTAAAGTGTACTGTTATTTACCCATTGTGGATTAGCAATTCCCGCTCTGTTTATTTGATTTAATACGTGCTTTTTCTCACGTTTAAATACACTCGGGGCGTTATCGGGTATATCCAAGGCATCGTTTTCTAATAGCGCTTTTTGTGCTTTTGTAAATTCATCTTCAGCTTTAGTATTATCCTGCGTGCTATAAATAATAAGCTTGGTTTTTTTATCTTTATCGCGCTCAACAATCGCAAGTTTACTGCCATCTTTTGAAAGCGCAGGGTTGCTTGCATATAAGTTAAGCTTTAACCACAGCTCGCTGTTAAGCGCAGGCTCTGACTGCTCTTTTGCCATAGCTTTATAAGTATATTGTGCAATAAAGCGGCCATATAACTTAGCCGCACTTTGGCCAAATATCCCAGTAAAGGCCTCGTTAAAATCACGCTTTCTAACTGCCTGCATACGTGTCCAAACAGCATCGAGCATTTGCGCTGAATAAGTTTGCTCTAGCCAATTTAAAAACCGGCTGCCCATTAAATACGCCATAGAGCCAGCCATAAAACCGCCCTCTGTATCGCTTAGCTGGCTATAGCTAGGCAATGCCCCCTGCTGGGCAAACTCAATTAGCATTGACTCAGTGTAGTTATCAAATAGTCGCCCTCGGCCCGTCATTTTTGACTCAAGTAAGGTTGCATAACCTTCGGCTACCCAGCGCGGCATATCACTGTAAGTTAAGTCGTAAATATCCCACACTCCCCGTATTTGTTGCTGCCACGTGTTGCGTGTGGGCTGAGCTAAATGCACTAAGTGAATATATTCGTGCAATATCAGTAATTGCTGCCAGCCACTAATATTAGAAATCACCGTGTCTGATTGCGGGGGCGTGGTAAAAAGGGCCATTAAAGGATTATTAGAAGTAGGTAAAGCAAAACCGTTGGGCGCATTTAGGGGATCAAACACCACCACATCAACTACTTTACCGAGCGCTCGGTTTTGCTGCTCAAGCACTTTACTGCGTACTATTTCAAGTTCGACCGCTGTCGATTTAGCATAATCGGCGTTTTCGGTGCTGTAATGCACATTAAAGTGCTCGGTATGAATAGTTTGCCAATCAGCAGCTAAGGTAGGTGTGGCTAATAACAAAGAGGCAGCGATGAATGATTTTTTCATGATAATCCTTTAAATGATTGATACCACTTAGAGTATTATTAAACCAACTAATGTTGCAGTAAAAAAATGTAACAAAGCTTATGAAAGTGTATAATTTATAAGCTTTTAAATTAAGCAATGCCTTGTTTTACATGAAAAATCAATAACGCCGTTAACGCTTTATTTGGCAACCTAAAAAGGCTAAATATGTAAGTCGATTGGTATAATCACATCCAGTTACGCTGCGTTGACTCCGCCTGATAAAGAGTAAAATCAATTATATAATCAGCATCTTGCTGCTTTATATAGGGCATAAAGGCAAACCCTGATGCAAGTTGTATATACAGGCTTTTAAGCCCTGCGCGGCGCATAAAGTAGGTACTAATACTGCGTGCACTTTGCGCTTTATACAGTTCAAACACACGGTAATGCACCCCTATCATACCTTTGCGTACCACCATGTAAAAACGGCCGTTGTCTTCATGCAAATAATAGCCATAACGCTGATAAGCAAGCGTTACCAACCCCGCTAAAATAAGTAATACTCCCAAGCTAAGCCAGGCATTAAAGTCGCCTAAATAACAGCCTAACAGTACAATAGCGCTTGGAATTAAGGCATAAAAGCTCAAGTTTTTATAAAGTAAGGCCGGTTCTGCGCCGTTAAACTGCAATTTTTTGCTATTAAACCACGGGTAAATCCATTGGCAAACGCTATCTACTTGCTCGCTATTTAAAACGGGTAACACTAAGGTTTGTTTATTTTTTTTAGCAGCCACACCCGCCGCTATACCGCTGCTACTTGCTTGTAAGCACTCAACGGTAAAACGCTTTAGTAACCGCCCCATTAGGTTTTGTTTTATAACTATAGATTGCACTTTATCCATGCTCATAGACAACTGATGGCGCTCTAATAAGCCGGCAATACGTTTAAATTTTTGGCCTTTAAAGTAAAGCTCAAAGTTATAAAAACGAATAAGCGACATACCTACCGACAACATCACAGCCGTTAAAACAAGCAAAGCAATAAGCGTTATCATGGCAAAGGTTGCAGCACTTGCCAGTAAACCAAGCTCTTGCTGATAAAACCCTTCTACCTTAGCAATAATTTGCTGCTCTAAAAAATCTACCAACACATTTATAAAAGGCGCAATAGCGGCCATTGCTAATATAGCCATATTAGACATTAAGCCAAATTTAGCGATTTCTTTATTACTGATACGTAAGCTATTTTCTGCTTCAAAATACTCGCTTGAGGGTGTTTGCTCGTCGGGTTGCTGCTGCGCCTTAAAGGCAAAAATTTGTTTACGCATTTGCTGTGCATAGGCTTTGGTAACTCCTGGCAAAACCGCCTCTTGGGTTACGCTGCCTGCGGCATCAAAAATACAATTAACCAAATTAACGGGCGTAAAATAAAAGGGCTCAGCAATATTTACGTTTTGCACGCGCGAAAATTTTAGCGTTAGGCGCTCTTTTTTAAACACCCCTTTGTTAAGCAAAATTTCGTGATCGTCGCTAATGCAAAACTTAAAATTTATGTAATATAAAATTGAATATATTAGCAGTGTCACTATCGCAATAGCACCTGCAACTTGCGCCCAAAACAGCTTGTTTTCTACTTGTGTTACAAACACCACAAGCATAGGCAGCAGGTTTAAAAGCCCGTCTTTTACAAAGCGCACGCTAAAATACACCACAAAATACAATACCGCCCAAGGCGATACTTTTTGCCAATGTAGTGATCTACTTTGCTCCTCGCTAATGGTATTACTCATTTGCTAATTCAACCTGCGCGGGTGTGCCGTCTTGGCGATAATTTTGTACAAATTGACGTATGTTTTTGCACTGCTCGTGGGTTAAGCCACTTATTTGTAAATCAGCACTGACCCCGCCGGCACTAAATAGCTTTAAACTGGCTAACTTTAGTTTTCGCTCAATGGGGCCTTGGTGAATTTCCATATGCTGTACGCGCGCGAGGGGCAAAATCGTTATTTGCTGCCAAATAACCCCTTTTTTAAACGCAATATCGTGATTGCGCAGCGCAAAGCCCTGCAGCTTAATACTCAGGGCGTTATAAAGCATTGAAAGCAATATTAAAATAGGCACGCCTATCAGCAAGTAGGTTTGTGCTTTGTTAGCAAACGCTTCGTTAAAGTAACAAACAGCAAACAGTACCGCGCAAAAAGGAATGTAAAACGCCAGCCAATTAAGTTGCACGTGTAATAACGCTTTATCGGCCAAGGGATTGAGCTGTATTTCGCTATGCTTTGGTAAATCCATTACTTGCTGATTATCAAACACGATTTTAGTACCTTTCCTATTTACTGACTATTAGCCCAGCTGATTGTAGTAACTAAAGTATGGCTTTGTTTAGGCTCAAGTGTCACGTTATCTTCTAACACATTGGCGGCTTCTAAACACACCATGCTCAGGTATTCATCGTCAGCAAAATTAGATAAACGCTTAGATTTTTCTATCCATGGGTTCCACAGCACACACGAGCTTGAGTTCTCGCGGCTTACATTAATAATCCCATCTGGGGTGTGAATGTGTTGCTGCTTAGCGGCCTGGGTATAAACCATATCGGTTTCGCGGGTAAACTCCACTGGCGCATTTTGCGCAAACGGCCCTTCGCCAAATTCAATATATTGCGCGCCTTGTAAACCTTCTACATGGGTGTGTTTTATATCTGAGGTAGGAAAATAGCTGTGCAAAGCCTGCGTATAGCTAAAAGGGCTATTACTTAAATTAGTGGTTGTTAAACGCACCTGTAATTGCTCGCTCAATACAAACTCAACCTTTAACGCCGAGTGGTGCGGCCAATACGTTGGGTTAACTAATTTCATGGGTAAGTTTAAGCTAATTGTAATGTACTCATCATCTTCATGCACTGCATCAGCTTGCCATAAACTGGTACGTGCAAAGCCATGTGCTGGCCAATCTTGGTTTTCATGATTACCAAACCAAGGCCAACAAATAGGAATACCACCGCGAATGCTCACCCCTTCTTGAAACGTCTCGTTTTTAGAGATCCAAATAAGTGGCTTGTTATTTTTTGGAATAAACTCGGTAATTTGCCCGCCTTGCAAAAATATTTTTGCATCACACTTTGAGCTCGCAACTTTTATAAACTCTAGGCCGGTTTCGCTTTGTTCAATGCTAACTGATGGCGATAATTTCATGTTTTTCCCTACAATGCTGATATTAAAGATTTTTAACATGTGCATATAAACAATAATGCATGTGCAAAGTATACGCTATACTCACTAAACATTGCGTGCATAATTTGTTCATTGGCGATTAATACATACACAGCTAACTTACAAACAATTACCAATTAATAACAGCTGTTATAAATAACACTAATGCGTATAAATAATGGCCATGCTTTAAGGCAGTAAAACCGCGGCTAAGCTTAGGCAAACGCATGTTAAATTTATTAAGGTATTAATGCAGGTGGGTATAATACTAAAGTCTAAACCATAAGACTTGCCAATTATTCACAACATACGTAGTGTGCGCACCACAATGCAAACAATATGCTAATAACATTTAATAAGTTTTAAACAAAATTATACTATTTTAGTTTCTGCTCAAACTAATAAAAACCAATAAACATGGGCTCAAGCTTAATTTATTATTTGAATTCAATTTATTTGATGTGTAACATTTCGCGATTACGGCACACCTTTGGCCCATCGACGAGATAAGCAAATGCAAAAATATGACGAATTATTAGTTTCTTTACGTAAAGTAATCCGCGCGATTGACTTACATTCTAAGCAGCTAAATAAAACATCAGGTTTAACAGGCCCACAATTGCTTATAATGCAAGAAGTAGCGCACACCGATGGAATAACAGCAAGCCGTATCGCTCAGAATGTTAACTTAAGCCCGGCTACTGTAACTAATATTCTTGATAGAATAGAAAGCAGAAACCTTGTAACACGCGTTCGTAGTCAAATGGATAAACGCCGAGTGAGCTTATACCTCACCGAGCAAGGGAAAGAGTTACTAGAAAAAGCACCTCAGCCACTGCAAGAACACTTTATTGAAAAGTTTTCTGCACTTGCAGAGTGGGAGCAAAGTTTATTGCTTTCATCTATGCAACGCGTTGCAGCAATGATGGATGCCGATAAGTTAGACGCATCACCTCTGTTAGAGGTAGGCGCGTTAACTCAAACACCAAATAAATAAAAAAAATAAAAAATAAATTTAAATTAGTTCTTACATCATTCGTAAGGGGCTTTTGGGCACCTTGAATTTTTTTATTTTTTAATCAAAACCTGAGCATCAACAATGACTAAACTCTCAAAATTAACGCTAGCACTAATGCTTGGCGGTGCAGCAAGCACAGCTAATGCAGCCGATCTCGACACACTACAAAGCCAATTAAAGCAGCTTAAGCAACAAATGCAGTTGCTTGAACAGCAGCTTGCTGATGAAAAATCAAAGCAAAGCCAAATCAACAAGCAACACGAACAACAAGTTGCCGAGATCAGTAAAAAGGCCGACAACAAAGAAGTTGTTGTTGCCGCCGCTGCGCCTGAACAAGAAGATGAAGGCATTAAAATTGGCGGTGCCGTACGTTTTAACTACAGCACAAACACCTACGATGAAGACACGCAAGACCGTGGCGGCGATTTAGACTTTGAAGTATTTCGCCTTAACTTATCGGGTGAAATTAGCGATATTTCTGTAAATGGTGATTTTCGTTTTTACGATTACATGACCATTGTTAAGTATGCATACTTAGGTTACGAATTTACAGATGGCTGGGAAGCGCAAGCTGGTATTGCACCTGTACCGTTTGGTAACGGCCCATACAACTCACACAGCTACTTTTTTAGCACCAACTACTACGTTGGCCTAGAAGATGACTTTGATTTAGGTGTAACAGTAAACCGTAAACTTAAAGACAACTGGAAACTAGACCTCGGCTTTTTCAAAAATGATGAAGTAGGCGGCGTTGATGGCAGCTCAGAAGTTAACGAACGTTACTCTTACGATATTGTTGGTAGCCGTGCAACAACCGAAGGCACCTACGACGCACCAGGTTCACGCCTTGGTGAGTACAACACTTTTGCTGGTCGTACAGTGTATCAAATTGAGCACAGTGAAAACGCTAAAACCGATATTGGCGTATCACTTCTAAGCGGTGGTTTGCACGACGGTAACGACCGTGCAGGTAACTACGGCGCATGGGCGTTTCATGTAAATAGCCAAATTAATAACTGGAATATTCAATTTCAGCACGGCGAGTACGACTACGACCTAGACGACAACAGCAACCGCTTTGTAGTTGGCGCGTTTGATTACTACGATACCGTATCAAGCGAAGCAACCATGACCAACTTTAACGTAGCTTACGACCTATCGCTTGATTGGGGCCCAGTAACAGGCGTTCAATTTTACAACGATTACGGCATTATTTACGACAAGTCTGACGACAGCCCAGATACGTGGATGAACGTAACAGGCATGAGCGTATCGGCCGGTGCATTATTTACTTACTTTGACTTTATTCAAGCACGCAACCAGCCATTTATTGGTGGCTCTGTTGCAGGTGATGGCGACACAGAACGTCGCTTTAACATCAACGTAGGTTACTACTTCTAAATAAGTAACACATATTTAGTATTTTAAAAGGGCAAACTTAGTTTGCCCTTTTTTGCGTTTATAGGGTTCGATTTTATAACTATTTGGCCTACAATCCTAACTAACAGCCATTACTTAAAAGAGCCTAAGTGAATATAAAAGCAGTATTTATTTGTTATAAAAACTTATGGCTTAAAGCACTTGGGTTATTGTTAGTGGCTCTTGGCATTATTGGTATTGTGCTGCCGGTTATGCCCACCACCATTTTTTTTATTCTTGCGCTTACCTGCTTTACTCGCTCATCACCAGCGCTTGAACACTGGCTACTTAACCACCCTCGTTACGGCGTTACCTTACAACAATGGCAAGCGCATAAAGTAGTGCCTGTAAAAGCAAAATACTACGCCGCGATTGGTATGCTTATTGGTTTTGTATTTTTGCTTTACTCAAACGCCCCTGTTTGGGTTATTTACCTTGTTGGCGTAATTGAAATAGCCGTTATGATTTACCTAATTTTAAGGCCCTCGCACCCACCAAGTGCTAAATAACCGCCCTTTTTTGCATGCACACACCGTTTAGCCAAAAATTTAATGTAAAGTTAAGTAAGTAAATTTGTAATAGTTAATGCAAATGATTATCATGTTCTAAATTTAATTTAATTACTGTTTTTATGGCGTTTATTAATAAGCGGGCTTTGTACAGCACAAGCCGTGCGCTCCATATTTATATTTCTACAGCTTTGTTTTTTTTGCTTATTTTATTTTGCGTTAGCGGCATTGTACTTAACCATGTTGATTGGCTTAAAAACGACAAAAGCAACGGCCAAGTAAGTACCGCTATTCCTCAAGCGTTAATGGCTAAAGCAAATACTCAACTAGATACATTACCCACCCTCTACCCAGACATAGAAGCGTTTTTTGCCGAGCAATACGCGCTCACTAAAGTTAAAAGCATTGAGTGGGAAAAAGAAGACGCGCTGGTTATGCTCGACTACCCACTACCGGCAGGTTTTGCTTACGCAGAGCTTGATTTTACAACCGGTGAGCTAAACCTAGATTACCAAACCGGTGGCTTTTTAAGCCTGATTGGCGATTTACACAAAGGCCGCCACAGTGGCGCCGTGTGGAGCTGGGTTATTGATATTTCAGCGGTATTGATGATTATTTTTTCAATCACCGGGATGATTATTTTATTTCAAAACAGAAAAAAACGCTTAGCAGGAATATGGATAACCGTTTTAGGCATAGCAACGCCTTTGGTTATTTATTTATGTTGGGTGCCACAAATTAAAGGAGTGTCTTAATGTTAAAAGTAAGTACGGTACTAAGTGCAGCACTATTAATGGTTGCCGCATTATTTCAAACAACTGCGCAGGCACAAACGCCACAGCTAGAGATTGAATTAACCCTACCCGATCTTGATGTACAACCTTACCACCGCCCATACGTAGCTGTTTGGCTAGAAACGCCAAAGCGTAAACACGTAACGACGCTTGCGCTATGGGTTCAAAAAGCAGAATGGTTTAAAGATCTGCGCCAATGGTGGCGTAAAGCAGGTAAAACCGACATTAACTTTGACGGCATAAGCGGCGCCACTAAGCGCGCAGGTACTTACACCATTGACTGGCAAGGTAAAGATTTAGACGGCAATGCCGTAAAGCCTGGCAAATACCTTTTAAACATTGAGGTTGTGCGCGAAGAAGGCGGCCGTGATTACAGCCGCGTAGAGCTTGATTTATCGCAAGCTGGCAAAGTGACCATTGAAGGTAAAAAAGAATTTTCTACAAGTTTTGTAACCGTAAGCACTAAGTAGCTGCTACTTAATCATTTGAATTTAAGGAAATACAATGAAAATTAATTTATTAAAAACGGCTTTAATTGGCGCACTTAGCTTATCGGCGCTGGTATCTACATCGGCAAGTGCACATGGGCGCTGGTTATTACCTTCGCACACGTCATTATCTGGCGACAAAGCGCACTACGTAATGATTGACGCGAGTATTTCTAACGAAATATTTGCACCCGACAAAGCCTTTAAACCAAAAGAAAAAGGCGCAGAGTACGACGACACTCTACTTATGGCCCTTGCACCAAACGGCGAAGAAGTATCTGAGACCATTCGTGCTTATTACCTAAAGCGTAAAAGCTCAGCGGCGGTAAGCCTAAAAGAAGAAGGCACTTACCACATTGCCATGACGCAAAAGCCAATGTACATGACCTTCTACAAAAACGAAGAAGGTAAGCGCAAGCGCGTATTTGGTAAAAAGTCAGAAGCTAAATTACCAAGCAATGCAAAAGATGTAACCACAACTAAAGTTATATCTACAGTAGATACATTTGTAAGCCGTAACGGTACTTCTAAGCCTGCACAACTTGGTTTAGGCCTTGAGCTTAGCGGCCCAACGCATCCAAACGATTTATTTGTTGGCGAGCAAGCGCGTTTTCAGTTACTACAAGATGGCAAGCCAGCGGGCGAAGGCATTGAAGTAAGCATTTTAAAAGGCGATACACGCTACCGTAACGAACGTGGGGAAATAAAAGTAACAACCGATAAAAACGGCATGTTTAGCACAACCTGGAAAGAGCCAGGCCTATACCTAATCGAAACCTCTAACAAAGTTAAAGTAAACGAAGAAGGCGTAGATGCCGGTCGTTATGCTCTATTCACGACGTTAGAAGTAGCACCTGAATAATTTTTTGCGTAATTTTGTCCCGTCCTGAAATAGGTTGACGGTTTTAATGAAAGACTTGGTGCGAAAGCGCCAGGTCTTTTTTATGCAC
>NZ_JALNTN010000020.1:0-86802 GCF_023161905.1 Pseudoalteromonas sp. 2CM41L | reverse complement strand
GTTTACGAAACGCTTTTACTTTCATGAGAACTGACTCCTAAATAGGTGTCTACTTTTATGGAGTCAGATCAGCTTGGCGTTAATGTAAATAATGTTGTTTGGGTTGGCTTTACGAAGCCCAAGTAGAAGTGGTCACTGATGTATAAGGAGGTGCTTATTCAGTGAATAACTATCGACACTTACAGGGTATTAGCCTAAGCTAAAAATGGCTTAAATTTACAACAGGAAATGGGCGATGAATAATAAAAATAATTATCCGCAAGGTATATTTTGCTGGGCTGAACTGTGTACTCATAATTGGCAAGACGGGAAAGCTTTTTATACCTCGTTGTTTGAGTGGGGAAATGATGATCAGCCCATTGGCGATGATGAGTATTACACTATGCTACAAAAGCAAGGTGACGATATTGCTGCCATGTATCAAATGCCTAAAGAGCAAGTGGGCTCTACGCCTAGCTACTGGCTTACCTATATTGCCGTAGATGATGTTGATGCATGTGCAATTAAGGCGCAAGAGCTCGGTGCGCAAATTATAGCAGGCCCTCATAATGTTATGGATGCAGGGCGTATGTTAATGCTTAAAGATCCCGCGGGTGCCACGGTGGCATTGTGGCAAGGTAAAGAGCATATAGGATGTAAGCGTCCTTGTGAGCTCAACACGCCTTATTGGCATGAAATGGCAACGCGCGATAGTGAAACAAGCCGTGATTTTTACTGTGAACTACTGGGGTGGAAAAGTGAAACAAAGCCTATGGAAGGTATGGATTACACCTTGTTTTTAGTTGCAGGTAAGCCGGTAGCAGGCATGCTACAAATGACTGATGAGTGGCCACAAGACGTACCCCCCCATTGGATGATTTACTTCGCCGTGGATAACTGCGATAGCTATGTAAAAAAAGCGGCGACTCTTGGAGGGCAAGTGTGTGTACCTGCTACAGATATTCCTGATGTAGGGCGTTTTAGTGTTATTTGCGACCCTCAAGGGGCTGTATTTTCTATTATCGAATCGGCAATGGATGATATTAAAGCTTAGTCATTAACAGCGCTTAAGGCTAAATTTTAGACTTTAGTGTGGTTATTTAGGCGCAGTAATTATGTGCTTTTTTGCTATAATGGCGGGTAATTACACCGTCAGTCAGCAAGAGAGCACAATGGAATTTGAACAAGATAGTAAATTAACCTTACCGTTATTTATTTTAAATGAGTCGCTTAGTGAGCGAGATTTAGAAAAGCCCGATTTAGACATTTCATTTGCTCTTGATGATGAGCTACTGACGCAGATATGCCAAAACCCAGCACCTGATAGCAGTATCGCTATTAGTTTAAAAGCGTATGAGCTTGCGCCGCATAGCAGCGAATTTAATGCGTTGTTAAACCAAGAGCACGATGCACAAATAACGCTGACCCACGGCCCACTGTTAAGTGTGGTGTTAAATACCCACGACAACCAGACTTTTGTCTCTCCACAAATGGATATGATGCCAACCTTCGACCTGGGTGATGAGGATGAAGAATGAAAAAAATTCTGATCAGTACATTCGTCCTTATTATCCTCAGCGGGTGTGCTTATTTAGGCAATGCTCACTACAACGACTTATTTGGTGATGAACAAACGCAGCAGCGTATAGTGCCGCATGATACAGGTGCTGGTGCCGAGTTTTTGCAAGAAGTAAAACCTGTGCTAGATACACGCTGTGTAGTATGCCATGGCTGTTATGATGCGCCATGTCAGCTAAAGCTTTCTTCCCCTGAAGGGATAGATAGAGGGCTAAGCAAAGAGCTTGTTTATGATGGTACACGGCTATTAGCCACTACACCAAGCCGGTTATTATTTGATGCAACCAGCACTGAGCAATGGCGTAAAAAGGGCTTTACTCCGGTACTTAACGAACGTGACCAAAACCCAGAAGCAAACCTTGCCGGTGGGGTGTTATTTAATTCATTAGTGCTTAAGCAAAGTGCACCCTTACCAGAGAATGAAATTCTTGATGATGAATTTGACTTTTCACTTAGCCGTTCTCAAACATGCGCCACTATGGGAGAATTCGATCGTTTAGCTGCAGAGCAGCCTCACGGCGGTATGCCTTACGGTTTACCGGGCGTGTCTAGCCAGGAATTTTATCATTTACAAAAGTGGCTTAAAGACGGTGGAAAAATGGCGCATATTAAACCGCCCACCAAAGCCGAGCTAACAAACGTTAAAAACTGGGAAGCGTTTTTAAATCAAGACAGCTTAAAATACCAATTAGCCGCACGTTATATTTACGAGCATTGGTTTTTAGCCCATATTTATTTTGGTTCTGATAAACCACAGAGCTTTTTTAAACTGGTTCGTTCAAGTACGCCGCCAGGCGAAGAAATTAAGCTAATTAATACGCGCCGACCATACGATGACCCTAAAGTAAGCCGTGTGTATTACCGTTTACTACAGGACCGCTCAACTGTTTTATCAAAAACACATTTACCGCTAAAGCTTGATGATGCAAAGCTTGCACGTATTTATGAGCAATTTATAGCTCCCGATTATACGGTTACTAAAATGCCAAGTTATAAGAGCGAGGCGGCATCTAATCCTTTTAAAACGTTTGAAGTAATTCCTATTAATTCTAAGTATCAATTTATGCTTGATGAAGCTGAGCTAATTATTATGGGCTTTATTAAGGGCCCTGTATGCCGCGGCCAAATTGCACTTAATGTGATTAACGATCATTTTTGGGTTGCCTTTGCAGACCCTGAAAAAGTCGCGACTCCAGCAGTGGAAGATATGTTGCTTCAGCACGAAGAAGCCCTTGAATTACCTGCAGCAGAAGAAAGCAATGCATTGCCTATCTCTAGCTGGGTTAAATACTCAGTGCGTGAGAAAAAATACTTACAAGCCAAAGTTGAGCTGGCTAACGAGATGTTTAAAAACGGAGAGCATTTAACCACCGACCTATTGTGGAAAGGTGAAGGGCGTAACAAAAATGCAGCGCTTACAATATTTCGCCATTTTGATAGTGCCACGGTAGTGAAAGGCTTTATTGGTCAAGAGCCTAAAACTATGTGGGTATTAGATTATGCGCTATTTGAGCGTATTCATTACTTACTTGTTGCAGGCTTTGATGTATACGGAAATATCGGCCACCAATTAGTGACCCGCCTATACATGGACTTTTTACGTTTAGAGGGTGAGCAAAACTTTTTGGCGTTATTACCTGAAACGAAGCGCCATCAAATTAAAAAAAGCTGGTATAGAAAGTCTCCGCCAAGCTTATCTAAGTTTTTTAAAAACAACCGAGAGTTTAGCCAACCTAGTGGTATTGAATATAAAACGGATGATCCACAACACGAGCTGTATGGGTTAGTTAAGCAAACTTTAGCGCCAGTACTGAGTGAGCACTACGACTACACAAAAGTACCCTCGCCATTAAATGCACTAAACAATATGCCAGCTAAGGCTATAAATTTATTACCGCAGTTATCGTATATTTTGGTTAAGCAAGACGATGCTTCACATAAAGCTTACACGCTTATTCATCACAACGCGCATTACAATATTTCCAGCTTATTAAATGAAGATGGGCAGCGCGCTTATGATGAAGATACCGCCACCCTAGTGCCAGGTTTTATTGGTGATTACCCTGCGGCTATTTGGTATTTAAATGATCAAAATGAAGTGGGTGAGTTTGCACAGCTATTACCTATGATGCAAATTGAAGCAGATTATGCTGCATTAAAAGTAAAATTTGGTATTCGTCGCTCACATCCAGAGTTTTGGAAATACAGCGACATAATGCACCAAGTAGCTAAAGAGTATCGCGGCGTTGAATTTGGTATGTTTGACTACAACCGATTAGAAAATCGCTAACTGGTAATTACAAAAGTGTCGCAAGTATTGCCCTTTTTGCCTCTCACTTAATACATTTAGCCCAGTCATGTTACTGGGCTTTTTATTTATATAATTACTAAAGCTGATGTTGAGTTTTCTATATATAGGCTACACTTAAAATAAAAAAGCGGCCTTGTATGTTTAAAATTATTGCCAATGTAAGACAGCGTTACCGATGGGCGCTTATTGCTATTGCTCTGTTAATAAGTGGCTCAGCATTGTTGCTGCAGTATGGCTTTTCTGTACAAAAGTACGATGCCAAAATTATTAATATGGCAGGTAAGCAGCGCATGCTCTCGCAAAAAATTGCTTGGCATAGCAATGCACTTCTTTCATCACGAATCGATGTTGCTACCCATACCAATTCCCTCGAACACTCTCTCGCACAATTTAAAACAGCTCATGAGGTATTACTTACCAAGCAAGGTAGTAGTTACCGTTATCTAACGCCAGAATTAGTAAAGTTATACTTTGCTGAGCCAGCTAATCTAGATAGCGAAGTGAATGAATTTATTGCCCAAGCTAGTTGGCTGCTGTACCAAAAAGGCGAGGTAGACACACAGGTGCTCAACGTAGTACATGTAGAAAACCTACTAGCTAAGCTTGACCGCGCGGTTACTTTATTTGAGCAACATGCAGTAAAAAAAGTTAACCGCGTGTCTAATTTAGAATTGCTGTGCTGGTTAGTCGCCATGGTGTTATTGCTCGTTGAGCTAAGATTTGTGTTTATGCCGATGGAAAAAGAGGTGGAACGCACCTTAACAGCTCTTCAAAAACAAAAGGACTTTGTAGCGCAAATGAGCCAAAACAAAGAGCACTTTATTGCCAGAGCAAGCCACGAATTTAGAACACCGTTACAGGGATTAATTACGTCGATTGATGAGCTAACCATCGATTCCAAGCAGCAAAATATTAAAACGCAAGCAAGCTACTGCGCCCTTAGACTTCTATCTATGCTTGATGAGCTACAAGACCTACAAGCACTAAGCACAGGAAAGTGGGCGCCAATTCTTAAAAACGAAAACCTTTTAGAATCCATAAACAAAGTGGTGTTGGCGTATGAGTATGCAGCGCAGCAAAAAGGGCTAACATTAATCACTCATTTTGATGAGTCTCTTAATTGTTTTTGTAAGTTAGATCATCAGCGCTTACAGCATGTATTAACCGAGCTAATTAGCAATGCAATAAAGTTTACCGACAAGGGCGAGGTTGAAGTTGCTGCAAACATGCAAAACTCGCAATTACAATTAACCGTTAATGATAGTGGGTGTGGTTTTTCTAGCGAAATAACAGAACTAGAGTTTGACTCATTTAAACAAACTAACCACTTTCAAGGCCTAAGAACGGGATTAACACGGGCGCAGTATGTTGTTAAAGCGCTGCATGGTTCGCTTTCATTTAAAAACAACGCAGCGAGTGGCGCTCATGTTACGCTTAACTTGCCGATTGAAATTACTAACCAGCAAACAGAAAGAGAAGTCGAAAAAAGCTTTTTTGCCTTGTGGTTGAAGACAACGAATTAAACACCTTGTTACTCACACGTATTTTGGCAACGTTAGGTGTGGACTATGAATGCGTTGTAAATGGCCTAGAAGCCTGCGAAAAGGTAGGTAAGGCTGACTATGATGTGGTGTTTATGGATTTAAACATGCCGGTCATGGATGGCTTTGAAGCGACTAAAAAAATACGCAAAGAGCTAAATAAAACCATGCCCATAATCGTTGTTACAGCAAATACCTCAGCCGAAGACATGGACTTAATTTATGAATATGGCGCGAGTGAGCATATTCATAAACCCATAAGTAAGCAGGCAGTGGCTGATGCATTGGTAAATGTATGCATAGCTAATGAAATAAATTAATACGCAATTAAATACGCTTGCTAAAGCAATTTACTATACGTTAAGTTGTTTATTTAGCTTATGGTGAAGGCAGTATTGTGCAAAGTATTGTATTTGAACAATTTAGTGGTTATTTAAAAGGGCAAGGTAAAAGCCGTTACACAATTAATGACTTAAGTTGGCAAGTAAATGCTGGTGAGCACTGGCTCTTATTAGGCGCTAATGGCGCAGGTAAATCGGCATTGAGCGCCGCATTAACGGGTGAAGCTAAGCAGCAAAGTGGTACTTTTAAAAGTACCTTTAATAGCACGCAGCTTGTGTCATCTGATGTGCAAAAGCAGTTAATCAAAAATGAAATTGAGCATGAACATCACAGCTTAGTAAAAGATTTTATCTTCCCTCAAAATAGTAGCTACAACCATGAGTTACGTACAAAACTAATAGATGCCTTTAATTACAGCGCCCTTTTAGAGAGGCATTTTAGAGATCTCTCTACCGGCGAAACCCGTAAACTCCTACTTATAAATGCGCTAAGTAGTCATGCTGATTTAGTGGTACTAGATGAGCCATATGATGGCTTAGATAAACATTCGTGTGAGGTGCTAAACACTTTATTAGAAACACTTAGCTCAACAATTAACTTTGTGTTTGTGTTAAATAGGCTTGATGAAATCCCACCGTTTATTACTCATTACGCTTATGTAAATCAGGGGCAGTTGCAGCATGTACTTAATAATCCAAACGCAGAGCAGCGTGCTGACTTGCTTAAACTACTGCATTTAACCCATACCGCTTTAGAAATACCTCAACCGGATGACTCCCAAGGCCGTGCAGAGTATACCGCCGATACATTGGTTAAGCTTAGTAATACAAAGGTTAGCTACGCTGGGGTTGATGTATTTAAAAATCTCAATTGGCAAATTAATAAACATCAACACTGGCAATTGAGTGGTAAAAATGGCTCAGGTAAAACCTGCTTATTAAATTTAATAACTGGCGATAACCCTCAATGCTACAGCAATGATATTCAGGTATTTGGTTTTAAACGCGGAAGTGGTGAAAGTATTTGGGATATAAAACAACATATTGGCTATATATCAAATGCACTGCATATGGATTATCGAGTAAGTATATCGGCATTGAATACGGTTATTTCTGGATTTTACGACAGCATTGGTTTATATCAAAAGCCAACAAAGTCACAAGTAAATACAGCTAAGCAATGGTTAGCGCTGATTGGGTTAAGCGATAAACAAAATAGCTCATTTACGCAACTTTCATACGGCGATCAGCGCATGCTATTAATAGTGCGCGCTATGGTAAAACACCCCACGTTACTTATTTTAGATGAACCTTGTTTGGGGCTTGATGAAGCAAATAGACAGCGAGTACTAATATTAATCGAGAAAATTTGTGCCGCACATACCAGCACCGTTATTTATGTAAATCACCATGCGGCAGACAAAATTAAAGGGATTGAGCATTACTTAAAAATGGAAGATTTTAATTAAAGGCTGGGCTATTTAGGCCCAACCTTTAACGCCACGTTATAGGCGAGTAATGGTAAAGCCTGCATCAGTTAACTGTTTAATTAAACCATGCTGCTCTGGTAAGTGCAGCGCGCCTACAGCAATAAATAGCTTTTCGTTAGTTAAGCGAGGCACTAATTGCTCCACCCATTTATTATTACGATTAACTAGCATAACTTGCTCGCTTATTTCACCGTAGTTACTCTCGTCAAAACTCATGTTGTAGTATTCAGTCAGCGTATTCATATCACCATTTTTCCAGGCGTTTACTAACTTAATAAAATAAGTATTAATATCAGCAAGCTGTTCAAACGTTTCTTCAATCATTTCATTACTAAGCAAAGCCATGCCATCAAACATTTGTAGTTGCTGCTCTAGCGTTTCTAACTCTCCAATCGTGATATTTTGCTTTTTAGCGTAAGCAAGTACTTGCTTGTCTATGCCTGTTTGGTCAGAAAACCCTGCATTTTGAAATTCAATCTGCATCATGGTTACCATTACAGCCCAAGGTTTGAGGCCATTAAACATAGCTATATCAATCGATTTTTTAGCAAAGTAGTCTTTAAGCTTATTGTAGTTTTGTTTTGAGAGTTCTGTTTGTAATGTTTTGCCATCTTTAAGCATCATAAAGGGCATTGAACGCTGCTGCATTTGCAAAGGCGTGAGTTTACTAATATCTACTTCAACAACAACTTGCTCGCTTTGATCTATAGCCTTAGTTACTTTTTCTGGTAAGCCTTTCATGCTGGCATCGCCTACGTGAACTGTGCCAAACAAGTAAGAGCTAGTACCGTTTTTTTCTACTTTAAATAATGCCGGTGCTGCGACACTATTAAAACTAGTTGCTATAAAAAGTGCCAATATAAAAAACTGACTAATTCGAGTGAGGGCTTGCATGGTTTGTCCTTAAATCTAATTGAGTTGCCTAAATACTAGCTTAAATTAAAGCGCTTTAATAAACCTATTTGGTTATATTCAACACTTTTAAATGCGCTTATGAATTTAGTTGCACTAGGGCACCTTATTTAAATAGGGTGAATGTAATTGAGTGGTGCGTAATAGGGCTTGCGGAGTAAACCTGCCTAATTAGCAAAGTTTTAAGTTATTTACCGTGCTGCGCTGTTATTTGTACTACAATGTATCAAAAATTAATCAAGCCCTAAATGGCTATTATGTGGCTAGTGAATTTACTTGATGCAAATTAAGGTATAGATTTTTCATTTAAGCCTTTTTTTGTGAATTTAAAATCCGTTTAAAGTCGCTTTTTGCTCTTTTGTTGAATTAAGTTTGGTGTTGACTTACTCGCCTCAGCACGGTACAAATACATATACAGAGCGAAGAGTATTACTTCGTAACAAATGAACACATTTTGGTATTAATTTCATGCTTACAAATGCACTTAACCTAGTCCTGATTATTATCGTGGTGATTATTCCCGCGAGGGCTTCGTAGTGCTATAAACTTAAGCATTAAAAAGCCCTCCGCACCTAACCGTTCGGAGGGCTTTTTAGTTTTAAGCACAAAGTTTTAAAAATTTTATACCAATTCGCTTAATTAAGTGATCTATTTTGAGGATAGATAAACGTGTTGATAGCTAGGCAAAAAATTCGCTATTTAGTTGTTCTAAATGAGAATTTTTTAACGCAGATAGCGACACTTTTAGCCCTCTAAAAATAATTAAGTATTATTGCGGATTGGTATTAGCTATAAGTTTTTTAAGTAAAGTAGGTAATTGGGTTGTCACTGAGGAATGAGGATTAATTAATGACAGGCGCAGAACTAACAATCGATTTATTAGCCAAGCACGGCGTAAATGAAGTATTTGGCTACCCTGGCGGAGCTATTATGCCCATTTACGATGCGCTGTATGGCGCGCCTGTAAAGCATTACCTTACTCGCCATGAGCAAGGTGCTGGTTTTGCCGCAGTGGGTTATGCTCGCAGCACAGGCAAATTAGGCGTTTGTTTTGCTACCTCAGGCCCAGGCGCTACTAACTTAATAACAGCACTTGCCGATGCAATGATGGACTCAGTGCCATTATTAGCAATTACAGGTCAAGTACCGACTGCCGCTATTGGCTCAGATGCATTTCAAGAAGTCGATGTACTAGGTATGTCACTGTCGTGTACTAAACATAGCTACATGGTAGAGCGCCCAGAAGACTTAGCTGAAATATTACAAGAAGCCATGCACTTAGCTCAAAGTGGTCGCCCAGGCCCAGTGCTTGTAGATATTCCAAAAGATATTCAAATGGCGCAAGTACCTTTTAAACCTTGGTTAGCTGCTGATGAATATTTACCACAACTTGATTTAAACCAAGTAGCCATTGCAAACCAGTTATTAACTGAAGCAAAGCAGCCAGTAGCGTATGTAGGTGGTGGCGTACAAGCCGCCGATGCGCAAAATGAGTTAATGCAGTTTTTAAACAAAACACAAATGCCAGCGGTATCAACATTAAAAGCGCTAGGCAGTGTGTTACCAGATTACGAGCACTACTTAGGAATGTTAGGCATGCACGGCACACAAGCGGCTAACATAGCAGTACAAGAGTGTGATGTACTTGTATGTATAGGCGCGCGCTTTGATGACCGCGTAACGGGCAACTTAGCCAAATTTGCAGCCAAAGCAAAAGTAATTCACTTAGACATTGACGCGGCCGAAGTAGGTAAACGCAAACCTGCTAAAGCGTCCTTAATTGCTGATCTAAAAACCTCATTACCCGCACTTGAGTGTGTTGTAACACCTAAAGCATGGTGCGATACAAATAAGCTCATGAGCGAAAAACACGCATGGCGTTACGACTACCCAGGCGAAAAAGTATTTGCCCCGTATTTATTGAACCAGTTAAGCCAGCGTATGCCAAAAACAGGCGTAGTGTGCTGCGATGTAGGCCAGCACCAAATGTGGGTGGCGCAACATATGAAATTTAACCACCCAAGTAATCACTTAAGTAGTGGTGGCGCAGGCACTATGGGCTTTGGTTTACCCGCGGCTATTGGCGCGCAAGTAGCACGCCCAGACGATTTTGTAATAACGGTGTCGGGTGATGGCTCAATCATGATGAACATTCAAGAGCTTGCCACTATACGTCGTAATAATTTACCAGTAAAAATACTAATATTAGATAACCAACGCTTAGGTATGGTTCGTCAATGGCAGGAACTGTTTTTTGAAGGGCGTTACTCTGAAACCAATCTTTCAGATAACCCTGACTTTGTTCAGTTAGCGGCGGTATTTGGTATTCCTGGGCAAACTATTACTAAAGCCAACGAAGTAGACGATGCAATCACTGCACTGGTAAACAGCGAAGGGCCGTATATTTTACATGCCTGTATAGATGATAAAGAAAACGTATGGCCGCTTGTACCACCAGGGGCTGCAAATGACGAAATGATTACGGAGAAAGCACAATGAAACACAGCTTAACTATTGCATTGAAAAACCAAAGTATTGCGGTGGAGCGCTTTTTACGTGTTGTGCGTCACCGTGGTTTTGACCTTACGCATTTTCAGCTTAATACCGATGAAGCTCAATATACGATAGCAATGACGGTCGATAGCGATAAGCCTATTCATCTATTAACCAGCCAGCTAAATAAGTTGGTAGACGTGAAAGAAATCAGCTTAGAAAATTTACAGCAACAAGCAGTGTAACTGCTAACGAAACACATTTACGCGTTACTGAATATAACCATCAGTAACTCAACAATTTTTAGAATGAGGAATGCCCGCTTACACAGCGGCAAAACAGAGGTAACTATGGCTAAATTAAGAAGTGCAACAACAACTGAAGGACGTAAACGCGCAGGCGCACGTGCATTATGGCGCGCAACAGGCATGACCGACACCGACTTTGGTAAACCTATTATTGCTGTAGTTAACTCGTTTACGCAATTTGTACCAGGGCATGTACACCTTAATCAGCTTAGTGAGCTAATGGCTGAAACAATCACGCAAGCGGGCGGCGTTCCAAAAGAATTTAATACCATCGCAATTGATGACGGCATCGCAATGGGCCACGGTGGTATGCTTTACTCACTGCCTTCTCGCGACTTAATTGCAGACTCTGTTGAGTATATGGTTAACGGCCACTGCGCCGATGCGATGATCTGTATTTCTAACTGTGACAAAATCACCCCAGGGATGATGCTTGCAGCGCTACGTTTAAATATACCGGTTATTTTTGTATCGGGCGGGCCAATGGAAGCGGGTAAAACCAAACTTGCTAACATCGATATTAAACTAGATTTAGTTGATGCCATGGTAAAAGGCGCTGATGAAACAGTAAGTGATGCTGATTCAGAGCAAGTAGAGCGCTCTGCGTGTCCTACCTGTGGCTCGTGTTCGGGTATGTTTACTGCCAACTCAATGAACTGTTTATTAGAGGCTATTGGCCTTGCACTACCGGGTAACGGAACAACGCTTGCAACTCATAAAGATCGTAAGCAACTGTATGTAGAAGCCGGCGCTCGCATTGTTGATTTGTGCCGCGAGTACTACCAAAAAGACAACCACGACGTGTTACCGCGTGCAATTGCAAACAAAACAGCCTTTATGAACTCTATGGTGGTTGATATTGCCATGGGTGGTTCATCTAATACCGTATTGCATTTATTAGCAGCAGCACAAGAAGCTGGTGTAGATTTTGATATGTCGCACATTGACGAGCTTTCTCGTAAAACCCCATTTTTATGTAAAGTAGCCCCAGCTACACCTGAGTACCACATAGAAGATGTGCATCGCGCTGGTGGCATGATGGCAATTGTACGTGAGCTAGGTAAAGCAGGTTTAGTTGATTTATCGGTAAACCACGTAGCGGGTATGACGATGGGTGAGCTTGTTAAAAAGTGGGATGCGACAGATCCTACAAACGAAGCAGCACAAAAGTTTTACCGTGCAGGCCCTGCCGGTATTCGTACTACAAAAGCAATGAGCCAAGAGTGCCGTTGGGATGAAGGCGATAACGACCGAGAGCATGGTTGTATCCGTAGTGTTGAGCATGCCTTTAGACAAGATGGTGGCTTAGCTGTGCTTTCAGGTAACTTAGCGGTTGATGGCTGTATTGTTAAAAGCGCAGGCGTAGTTGACGAAATGCTGCATTTTGAAGGCACCGCCGTGGTGTACGAGTCACAAGATGATTCAGTAGAAGGTATTTTAAACGACGAAGTAAAAGCCGGTGATGTTGTGGTTATTCGCTACGAAGGCCCTAAAGGCGGCCCAGGTATGCAAGAAATGCTTTACCCAACGAGCTACTTAAAATCAAAAGGCCTTGCTGAAAAATGTGCCTTGATAACCGATGGTCGTTTCTCGGGCGGCACCTCAGGTTTATCAATCGGCCACGTATCGCCAGAGGCGGCAAGTGGCGGTGCTATTGCGTATGTTGAAAATGGCGACAAAATTATCATTGATATCGCAACACGTGAAATCACCCTTGCATTAAGTGATGAAGAGCTAGAAGCACGTAAACAAAAGCAATTAGCGCGTGGTAAGCAAGCGTATAAGCCGCTTGATCGTGACCGCTATGTATCGTCGGCATTAAAAGCGTATGCATTACTTGCAACCAGTGCCGATAAGGGCGCAGTACGTGATTTAGCCAAACTGGAGGAGCTTAGCTAATTATGGTTTCTCAAGAGCTCGATTATTTTCGCGCTATTATTCAGGCCAATATGGAACCGCTAGCTAAAGTAACTGAGGTCAGCGAAATGCGCGACCTCAGTGATAAATTAGGCAACCATGTTTGGTTAAAGCGTGAAGATCAACAGCCCGTGTATTCGTTTAAGTTACGCGGTGCTTATAATAAATTAAACAAGTTACCAAAAGGGTCTGTTGTTATTACGGCATCTGCGGGTAACCATGCACAAGGTGTGGCGCTTAGTGCTTCACACCTTGGCCATAAAGCCACTATCGTTATGCCAGTTACCACGCCTGAAATAAAAGTAAGTGCGGTACGTGCGCTGGGCGGTGAAGTGGTTTTACATGGCCATCATTTTGATGCTGCAAAAGCACATGCACTTGAACTAACAGAGCAACGCAATGGCGTATTTGTACCGCCTTTTGATGACCCTGACGTAATAGTGGGGCAAGGCACAGTGGCTCGCGAGCTTATGCAGCAACTCAACGAGCTTGATGCGGTATTTATCCCTGTTGGCGGTGGTGGTTTACTTGCTGGTATGGCGGTTTATATCAAATCATTACGCCCAGATATAAAAGTCATTGGCGTAGAAGCTGACGAAAGTGCATGTTTACAAGCCGCGCTTAAAGCGGGCGAGCCTGTTGAGCTTGACCGTGTTGGCAGTTTTGCCGATGGCGTAGCGGTTAAAGTTATTGGCAGCGAAACATTTCGCTTAGCGCAAAAATTTTGCGATGAAGTTGTAACAGTCAGTGGCGATGAAATTTGTGCCGCCATGCAAGATATTTTTGTCTCTACTCGCGCAATTTCAGAGCCCTCAGGTGCACTTGCAACCGCAGGGCTTAAAAAGTGGAGCCAGCAATCGGGCTTAAAAGGGCTGCATTTAGCAGCGGTGCTTTCGGGTGCTAACTTAAACTTTGATCGCTTACGTTATGTGGCTGAGCGTACTGCGCTAGGTGAAAAAAACGAAGCGCTACTTGCGGTGACCATTAAAGAAGAAAAAGGCAGCTTTAAGCAGTTTTGCACCTCTTTAGGTGGTCGGGCTATTACTGAGTTTAACTACCGTTATGCAGGTCCAGGTGAAGCGCAAATATTTGTAGGTATTGCCCTGCGCCAGGGTGAGCAAGAACTCAACGAGCTAAAACAAGACCTAACTAACAACGACTACCAATTTTGCGATTTATCAGATAACGAACTCGCTAAATTACACGTACGTTATATGGTAGGGGGTAAAGCACCGGAGCAGTTACACGAAAGGTTATTACGGTTTGAATTTCCGGAATACCCAGGAGCCCTTGCGCGCTTTTTAGATACCCTAGGTAGCAATTGGAATATTACTTTATTTCATTATCGCAATCATGGGGGGTCTATCGGAAATGTACTGGCGGGCTTTGCTATTGAGCCAAGCCAATTTGATATGTTTAACGAGCACTTAAACCGCTTAGGTTACAGTGTACAAGATGAAACACATAACCCGTGTTTTACGCAGTTTTTAACCTCTCAGCCACAAAGCCCAAACGTTGACAATTTAGCCTCAGCTTAGGGTTTTTATAAGCAAGTATGCACGTTTGCATGCTTGCTTTATCGTGTGTTTTAAATATAGTTACAGCTAATGACTACTATTTGGAACACCCAGTTGCTTATTAAAGGATTAATATTTGTAATTTTGCTTTTTTGCAGCCAACTAATGGCTCAAGAATCAGTCACTTTACAACTAAAATGGACCCACCAGTTTCAGTTCGCCGGCTATTACATGGCTCAGCAACAAGGCTACTACAAAGACGCCGGACTTGATGTAACCATACGCGAAGCCAATCCTAAAATGCCTGACACTTTCACGCCTGTAGCAAGTGGAGAAGCCCAATTTGGCGTAGCGCATTCGGGTATTTTACAACAAAGAGTAAACGGCCAACCGTTTGTAGCAATGGCGGCTATTTTACAGTTTTCTCCTTACTGTTGGATGGTAAAAGACAGCTCTGATATTTTTCACCCCCGCGATTTTACCGCTAAACGTATTACCGAAGTGAGTAAAAAAGACAGTACCGAGCTGCTAGTTATGCTTAAACGCAGCGGTATTGATATAGCTACCTTAGAAGTATACGAAGGCGATGAGCCTGCGCTACAAGCGTGGCAAGAAAACAAACTTGATGCAATGCAAGTGTATGTCACCACTCAGCCTTACTTTATGACTCAGCAAGGGGTATCGCACCGCCTTATATGCCCACAGCGCTATGGTATGGATGTGTATGGTGATGTGCTATTTACCAGCGAATCAATGCTTAAAAAGCACCCGCAAACGGTCGAAAAGTTTTACCAAGCGAGCTTAAAAGGTTGGCGCTATGCGATGATGAATATGGATGAAGCCATTGCAATTACTCAACAAGTGTATGCGCCAAACAAAAGTTTTCATCAGCTAGCTTATGAAGCCGAAGTATTGAAAGACTACATAATGCCGCCTACGACCCATTTAGGGAATATGTCGATGGCTAAGTGGCGCTTAATTGCAGATTATTATGGCATTAAGCAAACGCAATTTGACGAGCACAAAGCTGGGTTTGTTTATAAATACCAAGAGCCAGAGCGATTACAACTGTCGTGGATGCTAATAGCCGCCTTTATTGTGAGTATTATTTCGATCCCCCTTTATTTGCGTTTAATACTTGGAAAAAAATAACCGCTTAATGCTGCTCTGCGCAACTGGTATAATTAAACGTCTTTTTACTATTTTAAGTTGTTATGAACCTAGCTGAGCAGTTTGCAGCACTCGATGCAGTGCTAATGAATACCCGCGAATATTGGCAATGTACAGCATTTGATTTTGATGAATTACCGTGGCCTGAGCTACAAGCGGCGTTAAATAACTTATCAGATGAAGATGTCGCAAGGCTTGATAACGATCAGCAACAGCTTTATCAATTTTTTAGCCCGTTTATTGCTGGGGTAGAGCAGCTACCTGAGCTGTGCTATTTACCAAAAAGCCAGCAGCAACGCGGTGAATACCCGTTTTGGATAAGTAACGGTATTAAAGGGCGTAAGTTTGAGCAACTGCAAGACTTTGTTTCAGCATTAACGAGTAGCACGCAGCCTGTACTAGAATGGTGCGCAGGCAAAGGGCATTTAGGCCGAATGCTTGCTTATAACGGCGCGCAAAGCGTACATAGTGTTGAGCTACAAGGGCATCTTTGCGAGCAAGGAGAGCACAGTGCACGCAAGCAAGGTTTGGCGATGAAATTTAGCCAAGCTAATGTGCTTGAAGATGAAACACGCCATTTTTTTAATACCGACACACATGCGGTTGCACTGCATGCATGTGGCGCATTGCACCAAACATTTATGCAACACGCCAGCGCCGCTGGGGTAAAACGTATTAGTTTTTCGCCGTGCTGTTATCACTTATTTACCGATAGTCGTTATCAGGCAATGAGTGAGCTTGCCCTTGCTAGTAAGCTTAATTTAACGCACCGCGATTTAAAATTGGCGCTGCAAGAAACAGTTACAGCACCTTCACGTGTAGCTAAAATACGAAAAACTGAGGTGGAATGGCGCTTAGGGTTTGACGCACTTCGAAAGTCACTCACTCATGAACAATATTACGTGAGTGTGCCTTCCGTTAACAAAGCCGTGTTTTCTGATACGTTTGCACAGTTTTGTGCTTGGGCGGGGGATAAAAAGTCTATAAGTATCCCTCAAGATACTGATTACGATAAGTTTTTGTTAATTGGTAAGGCGCGTAAAAAAGTAACAGAGCGAATCGAACTGGTTCGACATGTGTTTAGAAGAGCAATAGAAGTTTGGCTTGTGCTCGATCGTGCTTTATATTTGCAACAGCAAGGTTATCACGTTTCAGTTACCACCTTTTGTGAGAAACAATTAACTCCTCGCAATATTTTAATTCTTGCAAACACCAACTAAAAAGGCGCTCATTATTTGTCTTTTCTGGGGTGTAATTTCTATCCCGTCCTAAATAAGAGATGCAATGAGAAAGCTAAAAAATTTATTCGAAAACAACAAACGTTGGGCTGCACGTACAACCGAAGCCAACCCTGAGTTTTTTAAAATATTATCAATGCAACAAAACCCAGAGTACTTGTGGATTGGCTGTTCAGACTCGCGTGTTCCTGCCAACCAAATTGTTGATTTACTGCCGGGTGAATTATTTGTACACCGTAATGTAGCTAATGTGGTGGTACATACTGACCATAACTGTTTATCGGTAATGCAATACGCGGTAGAGGTGCTTAAAGTAAAACATATTATGGTGGTTGGCCACTACGGCTGTGGCGGTGTACAAGCGGTATTAAATAACGCCAAATTTGGTTTTATTGATAATTGGTTACGCCATGTTGGCGATGTAAAAGAAAAACACTTAGAGCAGCTTAATGCAATGGATGAGCAACAGCGTTTAAGTCGCTTAATTGAGCTAAATGTTATTGAGCAAGTACGCAACGTGTGTAGAACAAACATAGTTCAAGATGCATGGGATAAAGGCCAAGAGCTCACGATTCATGGTTGGGTATATGGATTAGAGAACGGCCACTTGCACGACTTATCATCGGTTGTAACCTGCGCCGATGAAGAAGGCGATGTGTATAAAAAAGCCGTTGCACATGTACTCGCTAAAGCCAGTTGCGAGTAATTTAAACAATGACTAAAACGGCAATAATCATAGGGGCAACAGGGGTTGTGGGGAGTGAGCTATTAACGCTTTTACTGCAAAACCCTGCGTTTGGCCATGTGATTGCTATAACTCGCCGTAAGCTGGACGTTGAACATACTAAGCTCACTAATCAGGTTATTGAGTTTGATTGTTTAACCAACTACTGCGCGTTATTTAAAGGGGATGTGTTTTTTTCGTGTTTGGGCACTACTAAAAAGCAGGCTGGCTCAACCGCGGCGCAGCGTAAAGTTGATTTTGATTATCAGTTTATTGCGGCGCAAATGGCGGCAAACAATGCAGTGAGCCATTATTGCTTGGTGTCATCAAGCGGCGCTAATGCGCACAGCATCAGCCCTTACTTAAAAATGAAAGGCGAGCTTGAGCAGCACATAAAAACGCTGGGCTTTGCAAAAGTAAGTATATTCCAGCCGTCTTTATTAATGGGTGAGCGAAACGATACACGAATAGCTGAGCAAATAGGCGCATTTGTGTTACCTGTTATTACTCAACTTCCTTTTTTAAAACGTTATAAACCCATTACGGGTAAGCAAGTGGCGCTAAAAATGTGCGCTGTAAGTTTGGCGCAGCAACAACCACTGCAATACTATGTATTAGAAGCACTTTTTAATACATAGTGGGTAAATGTTAAAACTAAAAGCAAAAAAGCAGCCTTAGCTGCTTTTTTTGTGGCTGAGTATACATACGTAAATACGTGCTACTCGGCGTTATTTTTAGCATTTAGTTGTTGCTCTAGTAACACAACTTTTGCTTCAAGCTCAGTGAGTTTTTCACGAGTACGAATAAGTACTTGGCTTTGCACATCAAATTCTTCGCGGCTAACAAAGTCCATTTCAGCCAGCTTATTTTGTAAAACTTGTTTGGTTTTACCTTCCAGTGTATCTGCTAGGTTTTTTACACCTTGCGGCATGTTGTTGGTGATTTGCTTAGCAATTTCTTCAAGTTTTGCTGGATTGATCATAATCGTCCCTTGCTGTTGCCCTAAAATGATAATGACTAATATTACCTTATACCTAAGGTATTTAATACATGATCACCACAATGGAATTAATTAATCTAATGGCTATGCCTGTATCTGTGGTTACGGTAAAATTAGCTGCCTTTTAAAACTCCATGGTCGTTATGAAACTCAATCCAAAACAAGATGAAGCAGTAAAATATATTAGTGGTCCGTGTTTAGTACTCGCGGGTGCAGGCTCAGGTAAAACCCGCGTAATCACTAACAAAATTGCTTATTTGGTGCAAAAGTGCGAGTACAAAGCACGTAATATTGCTGCGGTAACGTTTACGAATAAAGCGGCCAAAGAGATGCGCGAGCGTGTATTACAAACGCTTAATAAGCAAGAGGCGAAAGGGCTGTGGGTATCAACTTTTCATACCCTAGGGCTTGAAATAATTAAAAAAGAGCTCAAAACGCTTGGCTTTAAAGAAGGTTTTTCACTGTTTGATGACCAAGATACTAACCAGCTGTTAGGTGATTTAACCGAAGACGAACTTAAAAAAGACAAAGACCTACTTAATCTATTAAAAATGCAAATAGGCAGCTGGAAAAACGAATTAATTTTACCAGAGCAAGCCATACGCGAAGCACGTGATGCGCAAAAGGCGTTATTTGCGCAGCTTTACGCGCGTTATCAAAATCAGCTGCGAGCATATAACGCACTGGATTTTGACGATTTAATAATGATCCCCACCTTATTACTGAGTAGTAATGCCACCTCACGAGAGCGTTGGCAGCAACGATTTAGGTATTTGCTGGTGGATGAATATCAAGATACCAATACCAGCCAGTACCAGCTTGTTAAGTTATTAGTAGGCGAGCGAGCGCGTTTTACTGTGGTAGGGGATGATGACCAATCTATTTATTCATGGCGCGGAGCCCGCCCCCAAAACTTGGTACTGTTAAGTAAAGATTATCCCGGCCTTAGGCTTATAAAGCTTGAGCAAAACTACCGCAGCGCCCAGCGCATTCTAAAAGCAGCAAATATTTTAATTGCCAATAACCCGCACGATATCGAAAAAAAGCTATTTAGTGAGCTTGGTTACGGTGAGCCGATTAAAGTGATTGGCTGTAGGGATGAAGAGCATGAGTGCGAGCGAGTTGTTGCTGAAATAATTTCTCATAAATTTATGAAGCGCACCAGCTATAAAGATTACGCTATTTTGTATCGCGGTAACCACCAGGCACGCGGTTTTGAAAAATCATTAATGAGTAACCGCATTCCCTATAAAATTAGTGGCGGAATGTCGTTTTTCTCGCGCTCAGAAATTAAAGATATTATGGCGTATTTACGCTTGTTGGTTAACCAAGACGACGATAACGCTTTTTTACGCATTGTTAATACGCCGCGCCGTGAAATAGGCACCGTTACACTTGAAAAGCTAGGCACACTTGCAAACGAAAAACACCAAAGCTTATTTGCCACCTGTTTTGATAACGACCTAGGCTACCGCCTTAAAGGGCGTGGCTTAAATGCGCTTTCGGGGTTTGCACGTTGGGTTGTTGAGCTTTCAGATAATGCAGTGCGTAGCGATACACTCGAAGCGGTAAAAGACTTGGTACGTAATATTAACTACGAAGCGTATTTATATGAGTCATCGCCAAGTGCCAAAGCGGCAGAAATGCGCATGAAAAACGTCTCAGAGCTGTATCGTTGGATCACCGATATGCTCACCGGAGATGCCGATAACGAACCGATGACCTTACCTGAAGTGGTCAGCAAATTAACGCTTCGCGATATGCTAGAGCGTAACGAGGAAGAAGATGAGTCTGATGCGGTACAGTTACTTACTTTGCATGCATCTAAAGGCTTAGAATACCCGTACGTATTTATGGTTGGTATGGAAGAGGGGTTATTGCCACACCAAGTAAGTATTGACGAAGAAAACGTAGATGAAGAGCGCCGTTTAGCATACGTAGGGATCACACGGGCCCAGCAAGAGCTGACACTAACATATGCAAAAATACGTCGTCAGTTTGGCGAAACCTCACAAACAGAGCTAAGCCGCTTTGTGCAAGAGTTACCGCAAGATGACCTAGCGTTTGAAAACAAAAAAGCCCCAAGCTCGCAAGCTGAGCGCATGGAAAAAGGCCAAGCACGGGTCGCTAACTTAAGGGCGATGCTGAAAAAACCTAGTTAATAGACTGCGCGGCGTTGTTATTAGCCGCTACTGGCTCCGATAAGCCTTGCTGCTTAGCAACAAATAAGTTTAGTCCGTATTTATCTAGCAAGGCTCTAAAGTTGAGTATAGAAGGGCCTTTGGCAATAACTTTTATGCCTTTTAGCTGAGTGATTGCCAGTACACCTTGTAATTGCAAGTTAAAGCTTTCTTGTTGCAGTACGCGTTTACTTAAGGTTGAGCTAAGTAGTACATAATCGAAGGTAATGTCGGTCAGTGCATTTAGCTCACAGCGGTCTTTTGCAAAGTTATTTAAGCCAATGCTGTAGCCAAGCTGCGAGAGCTTTTTAAGGTTTTCTAGCTGAGTTGCACAGGCGTAACGTATTTCTTGGTCGTCAAACAATAAACACAGTTGACTTTGCCCTTGCAGCTTACTTAATACCTCAGTAAATAAATTGAATTCAAGCGCTTCTAAAAGTAGCCCTGAGCATGGCAATAATACCATGGCTACATTTGCCGCTAAGGCATGGGCATAGGCGTGTTGTAATAGTTCTAATTCAACTTGGAGGTGCTGCTCTTTATCGGTTGCAAACTTTTTCAGCACTTCAAAACTGGTATAGCCTAATACAGGGTGTTCACCAAAGGCTTCAAACAGTGACTCTGATTGCTGTTGTTCATCAAGGTTTATAATATCTGCACTTCTAAAACTCATCGGGAGTGAATCAAGATGGTGCTGTGCTGGAGATTCTGCACTTGTTAGTGTTTGCGTTAATAACGGGTGGAACAGCTCATAGCGGTCGCGCCCCGCATTTTTAGCATAATACATAGCAGCATCGGCATCGCGAATAATTTCATCGGTATGCTGATAACTTGAATTTGAGTACGTTATACCAATACTTGCACCACTTTGAATGCAGGTACCTTTACTGCAAAATGGCTTTTTCATTATATTAATAATGCGATCAGCTACATCTTCTGCTTGTTGTAGCTCTGTTAAGTGGGTAAGCAAAATTACAAACTCATCACCACCAAGGCGAGCGAGTAAATCGTGTTCGCGAATACAATGCGAAAATAAATCAGCCACACTTATTAAAAATTGATCGCCGGCATGGTGACCTAGTTGATCGTTTATATCTTTAAACTTATCTAAATCAATAAATAACACAGCAAAGTGATGATCAGGAAAACGATGGTAATGCTGCAGTGTTTTTTCTAGCTGGGTTAAAAACAAGCTACGATTAGGGAGGCCTGTTAATGAGTCGTGATGCGCATCATGATAAAGCTGTTGCTCTACTTTTTTGCGCTCATCAATTTGCATTTGTAAATGTAGGTTAGCTTGCTGCAGCGCTTTTGTTTTTTCGTTAACTCGATACTCTAACTCTTGGTGGCTAGATTTAAGTGCTTGAGTGGCTAACTTTGTTTGTAAAACCGTGGCAATTTGGTGTGATACAAAAGTAATAAGCTCGCAGTCGTCTTTGCTAAAAATATGATTATTATTATACGCTTGGCATGCAATTAAGCCGATAACCCCTTGCGATGTTTTAAGCGGTGCACCTAGCCAGCTGGTGGCCATTTGCTCCTCTGGTACTGGCTTATTTCGTTGTACATCACCACTTTCTAATAGCTCTTTGGCTCTACTAGGGTGTATAAGTTGGGTCTGCTCGCTGCTAATAACCAGTTCGCTATAACCTTTTGCAAACGGCCTTGGCTCGGTGTTGTCTTTAAATTCATCCACACAGTACGGGAAGCTAATCCAACCAGTATCTTTGTTATAAAGTGCAATGTATAAGTTTTCTGCGTATGTAATGGTTTTTATTATTTGATGAATTTTTACATAGGCATCATCTAAGTTTTGCGCTTGTGTTGCCAACTCCGATATTTTAAACAAAATTTGTTGCCGTTGCAGTGCGCGTTTTCGTTGTTCAATTTCTAGGTTTAGCGCATCATTACTTTGCGTGAGCGCGCGGGTGCGAATTTTTACTTCAGATTCGAGCAGCTCTCTTTTTTTAACTCGCTCTATGGCTGTGGCTAAGTATAAAGACATTACTTCGAGTAAATGCACTTGCTGGCTGCTGTAATCTTGGTGTTTATCGTAACTTTGCGCAGCAAGTACGCCAATAATGTTTTGCTCTTGATAAATAGGAACACCAACCCAGTACTCAGCAGGTGAGCCTAGTGCTTTAAACAAGCCGTTTTGTGCAGCGCTTTGCATCTCTTGTTTGGTAAAGCAGGTGGTTTTGCCAAGCTTATAAACGTAGCCTGTAGCGCCTTCTTCAAAACTATTATCTTGATTGAGGGCGACTGATATACCATCTTTTTCATCGCAAAAATAAGAAAGTTCCAAGGCATGAGTATATTGATTAGCAAGCACCACGTAAAAGCTTTTACTAGGTAGGTATGCTTGTAAAATGTCATGGATAGCGGGGTAAAGTAAGGTTAATTCGGCAACAGAGCTTGCTTGCTCTGATAGCTGGATCAGGGCATTTTGTAAGTGGTGAGATTGCTTATACTTTTCTAATAGCGCTTTAAGACGTTTATTTTGGTGCGCTAGTTTACTCGGTGCCGCGGGTTTATCTTCCGATGACATGAATCATATTATTTTATTATTGTATGTTTATTAAACGTATAATTTCACTTTTAGTTGCGATCGTCAAGTAACTAATGCCCTAAAACAGCAACTAAAAAGATTATTTTAGGAATAAAAAAAGGCCTATTATAAAAATAGGCCTTTTTAAATTAATCACCCTAGTTATCAGGGGCTTAATTAAATTATTTAGATGTCATGAAATCAATAGCTGCGCTAATCTCATCATCAGAACAATCCATACATGTTCCTTTTGGCGGCATCGCATTAAAACCGTTGATAGCGTGATCAAGCAGTACATCTTTACCTTTAGCGATACGCGGTGCCCAGTCATCAGCTGATTTAGGTGCACCTAGTGCGCCAGTACCGTGACAGGCAAAACATGCGCCTTGGTACACTTGCTCACCAGAGCGAGGGCCAGTAGGAGCTGCGGCTGCAGCAGCTTTCTCGCCTTCAAGATAAACAGCGCCAACTGGTGCTAAACGTTTTTTAATCGCATCTTCAGTCATAGAGTTATCATATGGCTGTGCGTATGCGGTGGTTGCTAGCACTAATAATGCTGCAGCTGATAGTTTTTTCATTTTGCCTTGCTCACTTCGATTTGAACGTGATCAATCACGATTATAGATGACGGAAATTAAACCGATTATACCTTTGTGTAACAATTTATAAAACGCCCACTGGTGTTTTTATCGATAAAACTGACTAATTTTTGCGTTAACGCAATAAAATTGCATGTTTCAGTTAACAAACATTTATAATCGGTGGCTTAGTAAATCACTATTTAAGCTAATGCTAGTACGTTTTTAACCAGTTTTTCGATCCCCGCATCGGCATCTAAAATAGACTGCGCCAGCATATAAGCAGGGGTGGTAACGAGTTTATTGTCCTCATCAATCACAATATCATCAACCGCACAGGCTGTGTGAGTAGAGCCTAGCTGGGTTAAAGCGCTAGCGGTCTGTTCATCATTACCTATGGTTAAAGTAGCATTGGGATATATAAACGGAATTAAAGCCGGCGCAATGCACATGTATCCAGCGGCTTTTTGTGCATTAGCAAACTGTTTACAGGCCTCTAATACTAGGTCGTTTATCTGCGCATCAGCGCCTTTAACGGCAAAATCACATAAGTTTTTAGCGGCACCAAATCCCCCTGGTACTATTAACGCATCAAATTCAGATGCCTTTAATTCGCTTAAAGATTTTATATCACCACGGGCAATGCGTGCTGCCTCAGTGAGTACATTACGGTTGCTTGGCATTTCTTCACCGGTAAGGTGATTAATAGTGTGAAGTTGTTCTATATCAGGAGCAAAACATTGATATGCAGCACCGTTTTTAGCTATGTGCAGCAGTGTTAATACCGCTTCGTTTATTTCACTGCCATCGTACACACCACAGCCGGCTAATATTACAGCTATCTTTTTCATGCTTTTGTGCTCCTTAAGTATTTTAAATAAGTCGTTTGGGTGAAGTTTAACACGGGCCAAAACACACACTAAAATAATTTTTTAGTTTAAAAAGTATTCGCAGTGCAAGTTGTATTGCGGTTTATGCCATTTTTGCCAGTGCGCTCGTAAAAAAAATTATAAAGGATCGCTATGATCTTTGATCCATTATGCTAGAATACTCCTCCGGTTATTTAAATGGATACAAATAACTAAAGTGACTAACAGCGGATGTATCAGTTAGAAAACCTTTTTCCACATTGGTTTTAAAATAATAAAAAAAGAACCTCGTATTATCTTTTTTAAACAAAACAAGCAGTTATTTATTTTTCTAAGCATTTTATTATGCATTGGAGGAATAGCTCGTGGCTGTTATCTACAAAGTTATCCACAGGTTGCTCCGCAATAATTATGGCTACTAAGCGTAATTCACTGTCGTTTTATTCACAACCTTATGGCATGCTTGTAATAATATTACTTTTTTGTATTTAGGATCCAAATTCACCATGGCTCAGATCCCCGAAAACCCGCTAATTTTAGTTGATGGCTCTTCATATTTATTTCGTGCTTATCATTCTCCACCGCATTTAACCAACTCTAAAGGTGAAGCAACTGGCGCTATTTATGGCGTGGTAAACATGCTTAAAAGTTTGATCAAACAATATGATCCGAGCCACATGGTGGTGGTGTTTGATGCCAAAGGCAAAACGTTCAGAAACGATATGTATAGCGAGTATAAAGCTAACCGTCCGCCTATGCCTGACGATTTACGAACGCAAATAGCGCCACTGCACAGTATTATTAAAGCGATGGGCTTTCCGCTAATTAGTATTGAAGGGGTTGAAGCAGATGATGTTATTGGTACGTTTTCGCGAATAGCGACTGAGCAAAAGCGCCATGTATTGGTTTCTACCGGCGATAAAGACATGGCTCAGCTAGTTAACGAGCATGTTACGCTAATCAATACTATGACCGACAGCATTTCAGATCCTCAAACCGTTGTTGAAAAATTTGGTGTGGGTCCTGAGCTAATCATCGACTATTTAGCGCTAATGGGTGATAAGGTTGACAACATCCCAGGTGTTGAAGGCTGTGGACCTAAAACAGCTGTTAAATGGTTACAAAAATATGGATCGCTTCAAGGTGTAATTGATAATGCCGGCGACATTAAAGGCAAGATTGGTGAGAAGCTTGCAAATGCTCTTGATCATTTACCACTTAGTTATGAGCTTGCCACCATTAAATGTGATGTTGAGGTAGAGTCAGACCTAGATACCTTTAAAGTACAAGAGCCAAATAAAGATGAGCTTATTGCACTGTATGGTGAGTGTGAGTTCCGCCGCTGGTTAGCTGAGCTGCTTGATAATCCAAAAGATGCAGAAAAAGCGCTCCCTACTGAGGCAAATGAACTGCCAAAAGTAGAAGATGCACATTACGAAACTATCTTAACCGAATCACAATTTGATACGCTTATTGAGCAGCTAAATAGCGCTGAGTTATTTGCCTTTGATACCGAAACAACCAGCCTTGATTACATGCAAGCGCAGTTAGTAGGTATGAGCTTTGCTGTAAAAGCAGGCGAAGCTGCTTACTTACCAATTGCACACGACTACCCGGGTGCACCAAATCAATTAAGCCTTGAATATGTAATGCAAAAGCTTGGGCCAATCCTCGCCGATGCTAACAAAGCTAAAGTAGGGCAAAACCTAAAATACGACAAGAGCGTACTGGCTAATGCAGGCTATGAGCTCAATGGCATTAAGTTTGATACTATGCTTGAGTCGTACGTATTTAATAGCGTGGGCACTCGCCATGACATGGATTCATTAGCGCTTAAATACTTAGGCCATAAAAACATTAGCTTTGAAGATATAGCCGGCAAAGGGAAAAAGCAGCTTACCTTTAATCAAATTGAGCTTGAGCAAGCTGCGCCTTACGCAGCAGAAGATGCCGATATTACACTGCGTTTACACCAAGTACTTTGGCCAAAATTAGAAGCTGATGAGAAGTTAAAGTCAGTATTTGAAACAATAGAAATGCCATTAGTGAATGTTATTTCTGATATTGAACGCACCGGCGTAGCAATTGATAGCAACATGCTGGCGGCGCACAGCCAGCGTTTAGGCGAGCGTTTACTTGAACTTGAAAAAGAAGCGTTTGAGATAGCTGGCGAACCATTTAACCTAAGCTCGCCAAAGCAGCTGCAAGTACTTTTATTTGAAAAACTTGAGCTGCCAGTCATTAAAAAAACACCTAAAGGTGCACCTTCAACGGCTGAAGAAGTGCTACAAGAACTTGCCCATGACTACCCATTACCTAAGGTGATTATTGAGCACCGTGGTTTATCTAAGCTTAAATCAACCTACACTGATAAATTACCATTGATGGTTAATGAGAAAACACAGCGCGTGCATACTTCTTATCATCAAGCTGTTACGGCCACAGGGCGTTTGAGTTCTACCGATCCTAACTTACAAAATATCCCTATTCGTTCTGAAGAAGGACGTCGTATACGTGAGGCATTTGTAGCGGCACAAGGCTATAAAATTGTGGCTGCCGATTACAGTCAAATTGAGCTGCGTATTATGGCGCATTTATCGCAAGACAAAGGGCTACTAAATGCCTTTGCTAATGGGTTAGATGTGCACAGTGCAACCGCTGCTGAGGTATTTGGGGTTGAGCTAGAGGATGTAACCACAGATATGCGCCGTAAAGCTAAAGCAGTAAACTTTGGGTTAATTTACGGCATGTCAGCCTTTGGTTTAGCGCGTCAGCTTGATGTACCACGCCACGAAGCGCAGCACTACATAGATAAATACTTTGAGCGCTTCCCTGGGGTACTTGAGTACATGGAAACAACCCGCGAAAAAGCGGCCGAGAACGGGTACGTAGAAACTATTTTTGGGCGTCGATTACACTTACCAGAAATTAATGCACGTAATGGAGCTCGCCGTAAAGGCGCCGAACGTGCAGCAATCAATGCACCAATGCAAGGCACAGCCGCTGATATTATTAAAAAAGCAATGCTGAGCGTGCATAGCTGGGTTAATCAACAAGCTCCCAATACCATTAAGTTACTAATGCAAGTACACGATGAATTGGTGTTTGAGATTAAAACCGATTGTGCGCAAGCATACACAAAGCAGATTTGTGAGCTAATGTCGCAAGCGGTTAGCTTAGATGTCCCTTTAATTGTAGAAGCTGACGAAGGTGAAAACTGGGAACAAGCCCACTAACCTAAAACATGCTTACATTTTAAAAGCGCCGCAAGGCGCTTTTTTATTGCCTCTAAATAACTCACTCAATTAAGCGAATCGATATAAGTATTTCTACGCGTAAACAAAGTTTAGTTAAAAGTAGGTTAATTTAAGCAACTATTTGTATTAAATAGTTATATGTTCGTCAATTCGAACTATTTTGGCGGAATATCATTGTATTTTTATGCGCTCTTTTGCTAAAGTGCGCGCGTCCTCATCCTGTAGGACATCCTGTTGATGATGCATCTGAAAAGGTGCAACAAATTGATAGCTTCTCCCCAGTTTGCTATATCGGCCTGCTTGTTTTAAGCAGGCTGCTTTTTCTTCCTCATTAGATTGCCCTTTAAAGCTAAATAGCACCTCAAAGCGCTTTTTTACTATTCACACTTTATGCTCATTTATGTTTATTATTTTTTGTGCCATACCTTGCGCGCCCTCAAACGGGTATATGTATAAAGCAGTTATAAAGCAAACGTAGGCAAGTAAAGCTATCTCACGCAATGATTAGCGTGGATGTTGCGCTACGCCCCTAAAAAGCATCAGTTATAGGCTGCTATATCATTATTAATTTTTTAATAACAGTACGGGCTAAGTAATTTAGCGCCGTCTTTAATTTGAGGTGGTTTGCCCCTATTTCAGGTGATAGTATCGAAAGCGCTATTATTCTCATTTTATTTTAGGAGTGCGTTATGTTTAAAACGTTAGCCATTATCGGTTTATCGTTATCAAGTGTTGCTTTGTCTAATGCCGCTCATGCAGATTGGCAGCTAGTCAATGACAAGAGCCAATTAAGTTTTGTTTCTATCAAAAAAGACTCGATTGCTGAGGCACATCATTTTACTAACCTAGAAGGAACACTTTCAGACAGTGGTGCTTTTAGTGTAAATATAGACTTAACCTCTGCAGAAACACTGATCCCTATTCGCAATGAACGTTTAACTCAATTTGTATTTGAAGCGGCTAAATTTCCTCAAGCAGTTTTAACCGCGGATTTAAAAAAGCAATTAAGTAATATTAAAAAACCGGGCCAGCATGTATTAAAAGAGGTTGATGCGCAGCTTGATTTTCATGGTAATAAAAAGCCATTAAAAATAAATGTACTTGTTAGCAGTGCCGAAAATGGCGATTTAAGCGTGTCGTCGTTTACGCCTGTGATTGTAAATAGCCAAGACTTTGGTGTGACCGAAGGCGTTAAAAAGCTACAGCAATTAGCTGGTTTACCTGGAGTTGCTACAGCCGTACCAGTTACTTTTGCGCTAACACTTAAAAAACAGTGATCTCGTTAACGGCGCTTAGTAAGCAATTAAGCGAGCCTAGCAAACCGTTTGATAGTTGGCGGCCTACCGAGTGTGGTGAGCTGCCGATTATGATTAACGAGCATGGGCAGTGGTTTTACGATGGCAGCGAAATTACTCGTCCTGCGATGGTAAAACTGTTTGCCAGTGTTTTATGCAAAGAAGGTGAGCAGTTTTATTTAAAAACACCCATCGAAAAAATAGCGATAGAGGTGCAAGATGCGCCTTTCGTTATCGTAAGCTGGCATATTGAAAGCACAGCGCAAGGGCAGGTTATGTGTTGTATAGATAATTTAGCACGGCAATGGTTAATCAGTGCTGAGCAGCCTCTTTATATAAAAAACTATAAAAATGCAGCGGTGCCTTATTTGCAATTACCTTATGGGTGTAGCGCGCGGGTATCACGGAGTGTGTTTTATCAGTGGGCTGAAATAGCCGACGCTGATGAGCGCGGCTATTTTATAAAATCAGCAGGGGGAAAGTTTTATCTTTCGTAGGTGCTTATTTTTAAGCGTCTGAGCTGTCTTCATCACTTTGCGGTGGTGCAACAGCCACAATTGGCCCTAAATACCACTCATCTAGCTTTTTAGCGACTTCCGGTAAACCTGTTCCCTTAAGTGATGAAAAAGCGTGTACAGTAATATCACCGTCTAGTTCACTTAATTCACGGCGTACTTGCAGTACTTGTGCTTTACGCGCACCTTGCTTGAGCTTATCGGCTTTAGTTAAAAGCGCCAGTACTGGGATTTCGCTGCCAATAGCCCAGTTAATTAGATCTTTGTCTAAATCTTTTAATGGGTGGCGAATATCCATTAATATAACAATACCTTTTAAACTTTGACGTTTTTGTAGGTACTCACCCAGTGACTTTTGCCACTTCTTTTTCATTTCAATAGGTACTTTAGCAAAACCATAACCGGGTAAGTCGATTAAGCGCATATCATCTACTTCACCTAATTCAAAGGTGTTGATTAACTGCGTACGACCTGGCGTTTTACTGGTACGTGCAAGTTTTTGATCTGTAAGTGCATTAAGAGCACTTGACTTACCTGCATTAGAGCGACCTGCAAACGCGACTTCAATTCCCGTATCAGCAGGTAATTTAGTGATGTCTGGCGCGCTTGTAACAAAAGACGCAGTATTATATTTGATACGAGATTTGAGCACAGGCTCTCCTAAAAACGTAAAAGTTAATCTTATTGAGCTAAATTCACTCAGGGCGCGTATTTTATACTATAAAGGATGTATTAAAAAGCGTATTTAAACACCTAAAAACTCGATAAATGGCACTATTAAAGCTGCTTAAAGGTTAATCTAGGTCAAAACCCTATAAATTATAAGCTTAATATGAGTAGAAAACGTGCCAGAGAATTTTTTATCGTGTAGAATACATGAATTACAACATCCATATTGTAGATGATACAGGGTCGGAAACAGAGAATTCACCATGAAAAAAATAGCACTATCTTTAACAATATTGCTTGGTGCGTTGTCAGCAAGCAACGCAACAGCATTTGATGGCGATGTAAACGCAGGTAAAGAAAAATCAGCAACGTGTGCGGCTTGTCACGGCCCAGACGGTAATGCACCGGTTAATATTTACCCTAAACTTGCAGGCCAGCACCCAGATTACATCCTTAAACAACTTAAGGATTTAAAATTAGGTATGACTTCAGGCGGTAAAGAAGGCCGTATGGATCCTGTAATGAGCGCGATGGCTATGCCACTTAGCGAACAAGACATGAAAGACCTATCTGCTTATTTTTCTTCATTGAACATGACTGAAGGCGCCACCCCTAAAGACGTGGTTGAAGTTGGTCAGATGCTTTACAAAGCAGGCGATGCTGAACGTGGTATTCCGGCTTGTGCGGCGTGTCATGGTCCGCGAGGCAACGGTTCGTCTCTTGCTAAGTTTCCTAAAATTTCTTTTCAGCACCCAGAGTACATTAAAGCTCAGCTAGAGAAGTTTCGTGATGGAACCCGTAAAAACGACCATAACGGTATGATGCAAGATATAGCGAAAAAGCTAACTGATAAAGATATTGAAGTACTATCTCAATACTTAGGTGGCTTACACTAAAGTCGTATTTATTTAGTATTAGCTAGTGTAATACTATGTAATATGATTAAAAAGCAGCTTGCGCTGCTTTTTTTGTGTCCACATTTTAACGATATCACCCTTTAGTTTGTGAGACATTTGCTATGCTGTTTTGTAAGAAATAGCTTATTTTAAAAATAATTTTACAGTTAAATTTATGTTTATTATAAGTTTTTTGTTTTTTATATGTGCTCTATGTAAGAAAAATTATATAAACCAGTTGTAACAAAAATATTAACGGGTAAATTAACCACTGTCGCAAAACAACAATAACAACATGGATTATGCTAAAGGAAAATGGCGCGACACGACTGAATAGCACATTGAAGGTGCTACAAAAGGAAATAACAAGAAAGCGTCAGGATGACCGTAAATAATAAAATCTCAAGGAAGTTTAATAATAAAAACAAAATGGAATGTAACAAGGAAGGTTAAAATAATAACAATACGGACTGATAATAATAAAAATAATAAAGACTAAAAAAAGTCGAAGGGAGAAGTGTCCAGATAATGGCGCTCAGATTAGTAGGCGGTAGAGATGTTTTCTCTACCGCCTTTTTATTTGTCCTGTTACAATACCCACCGTTTAGCAATAAGCTAATGCGCTAATTCAACGAGCAACCCAAGCTTTATAATGCGCAAATCGAATTCTTCTGGCTAGGCCAGCACTGCGATGCTCATGTTATGTGCCTCGCTCAAAACCTCTTAAGTGAGATGATCAAGATATGAGTAGAAAGAAAAAATCACGCAAAATTCCTTCAAACGGCCCTGTTCGTTTAAGCCAAGATAAGCTTAAAGAAATGCGTGCGTTAAAAGAGCAACGAGTTAAAAAGCCAAAGGGCGCTAAGCCTGGTTCTCGTAATGCGCCTGAGCTATTAGATAGCGATACTAAAAAAGCAAACTCAGCGCCAAAAGATAAGCGCGTCGGCAGTAAAAAAGCCGTGCCTTTAGTGGCTAGTGCACCACAGCCGCAAGTAGAAATGAAGCGTAACTTAAAGCCAACAGTTGAGCTTAAAAAGGTTACAGAGCCAGAGCTTACGCCTGAGCAAGAGCTAGAAGCGCTTGAAAACGATGAGCGTTTACTTAAGCTCGTTGAGCGCCATGAGCAAGGTGAAATGCTGACGGGTAAAGATGCGAAGTACTTTAATAGCCGTATTGCTCGCCACCAAGTACTTTGTAAGTTACTAGGTATCGAAGATGAAGACGAAGACGAGTTTGAAGATGATTTTGAAGATAACTTCGAAAGCGACGGTAACTCAGATTTCGATAAGTACCTTTCAGATGATTTAGCCAATGAGTGGCTAGATGATGATGACGACAAATAGTAAGGGCGCTTAATGAGTACCGCAGTGATTGTAGCCTTGTTTGTAGGTGCTGTTATTATTGCTGGCTTAGCATTTTATGCAGGTCAGTTGCTCTATAAGCTTAACGCGCAAAAAAAGTTAATTGCGCAAAAGCAAGCTGAGCAACAGCAAAAGCTTAAGCAGTCGCGCTTAAAGCGTAACGCTAAACTTGCAGATAGCATTCATCTAATTGCTCGTGCAATGGCTGAAGAGCAATGTGAGTACTCTGAAGGCTGTTTACGAATTTGGGTTTTAATGTCTCAGTACGCTTTTGAAGATGAGCGAGATTTAACGCTAGCGTACCCAGGCATTTATAAAATGTATAACGTTGTGAAAGAAATGCCGACCCACGATGCACGCAAAAAATACTCTAAAAAAGAGATTTTTAAGCAAGATACAGCACGTTGGCGAGCTGAAGAAAACTTTAGTGATGAGATTAAAGCCGATTGCGACAAAATCATTGTTGAGTTTAAAGCTGCGCCGGGCAGCGAAAACATCGTGTTTAATTAAACCCTCTAGAAAATACAAAAAGCAGACTCAGGTCTGCTTTTTTTATGCCTGCTTATCGACACGTTTTTACCACCTCAAACGTGATAAGCGAATTGGTATAGCACTAATTAAATCACACGTGAGAAACGGGTTTTACTTATTTGCTTTTGTAAGTGAGCATCAAAGCACATACATATAATACGAATAAATAGATTTCCGCGAGGCGTGACGCGTATTACCTTATCGTTTATATGCACCATGTCATCGTCTATTAAAGGCTTTAGCGCTAACAGCGCATCCGCAAAATACTCATTAAAATGTATAGAATGCTTTTTCGCAAATGCGTGCGTGTCTAATTCAAACTGGCAAATAAGTGATTTAATAGCCTCCGCGCGTATTACATCATCGTGCGTTAAATGCATTCCTTTATGTATAGCACTGCCGGCTTGCGTTTCAATTGCGTGATAATAATGCTTAAGCACTTTTTGGTTTTGTAAAATGGCAGTGCCAATTTGCGAAATAGACGAGACCCCTAAACCTAATAAGTCGCAATTACCGTGGGTGGTATAGCCCTGAAAGTTGCGATGTAGCTGCCCTTTATTTTGCGCGACTGCAAGTTCGTTGTCGGCTTTTGCAAAATGATCCATACCAATAAACTGATAGCCTGCAAAGGTCATTTGCGCCAAGGTGTTTTTAAACATGGTTAGCTTGTCGTGGGCACTGGGTAAGTCAGCCTCTTTTATTTTACGTTGCGCTGCAAAGCGCTCTGGTAAATGCGCGTAATTAAATACAGAGACTCTATCTGGGCTTAAGGCAATTAATTGCGCTATTGTTTTTTCAAAGCTTTGGGGTGTTTGTTTAGGTAGGCCATAAATCATATCTGCATTTATTGACTTAAAGCCAAGCTCGCGGGCTTGGGTTATCAGTGCTTTAACGGTATCTACTTGCTGTGTGCGGTTAACTGCTTGTTGTACTTCATCGTTAAAATCTTGAATACCAAAGGATACGCGGTTAAAGCCTAAAACCCGTAAGTGTATAAGCATATCTTTAGCAAGGGATCGTGGGTCTATTTCAATGCCTCGCTCAGTGTTGCGGGTAAAGTGAAAGTGCTGCTCTAATAAGTTAATTAAGCGCGTCATTTGCTTTACAGTTAAAAAGGTTGGCGTACCACCCCCTAAATGTAATTGCTCCACTGTGTAGTGTTTAAATAAAGGGGCATGCGCTGCTATTTCTTTTGTTAAGTAATCTAAATATACATCGGCTTTAGACTGATGGCGTGTGATCACCTTGTTACATCCGCAGTAATAGCAAAGCTCACTGCAAAATGGGATATGAATATACAAAGAAAGTGAGCGACTAGAGGATGATTTTATAGCGCTAACAAGGTCTTGTTGCTGATACCCCTCGCTTAAAGATAAAGCGGTAGGGTAGGAGGTATAGCGTGGCCCTGACACGTTATACTTATTTATAAGAGTTTGATCCCATTTCGGAAGCTTTATCATCACGCGCACCTTATGTATTAATGAGGTGTTGAGTATAAAAAGCTTTTAAGGGAGGGGTTTTGATCTACAACAAAAAAGGTGCCTAAGCACCTTTTTAAAAGAGTATTTTTTGTTAATACGTTATGTTGTGGGCATCTTTTAAGTATTGAAACAATTCTTTATAGCCTTTGCCTGGCTTTTCAGCTTTAACTTCTTTAGCGGCGTTGCGTACCAATTGGCGCATTTTTTGGCGCTCAAGGGTTGGGTATTGCTCAATAGTTTCGTTAATTAAATCATCGCCTTGCTCAATTAAGTCGGTACGTAATTGCTCAATTTTTTTAATTAAAACCTCAGCTTGGTTATTTTTATTAAGCATTACGTCAATAATGGCTTTAATTTCTTCAACGTTTTCTACTGTGCGTAGCGTTTTAGCAATGTAATTTAAGTGGCGGCGGTACGCATCGCTTTTATTACTGATTTTATCAGCAACTACCATGGCTGCTTTCAAATCGTCATTGAGTGGTAAGCGTTCGCGTTGCTTTTTCCCCATTTTAGCAATTTCAGAACCTAACTGATGAAACTCTTGCGCGTCGCGCTTTAGTTCACTTTTTGATACGTAAATAATTTCTTCTTCAATTTCAGCAGGCTTGCCTTTTTTCTTCGCCATGGGGTGCTCTTAAGTAAAAATAACTTTTGCCATTATACGCGATTCTTTTAGTGATTAATATTAGCTGATGTGGTGCAGTGAGTGTGTTAGCATTTAAAGATAAGAAATGCGTGCAATATTGCCTTAAGGCTCAGGACTTAATTTATGAAAAGCCAACAACACGATCCAATTTATTCTCAAATCTCTCAAGTAAAAGATGCCGTAGCTGAAGTGCTCGAGCATGCTAAAAAATTGGGTGCCACTGCCGCAGAAGCTGCTATGTCTAGTACATCGGGTTTATCGGTAAGTACACGCATGGGTGAAGTAGAAACCATAGAGTTTAACCAAGATGGTGGTTTAGGTATCAGTGTTTATGTAGGGAATAATAAAGGCTCGGCGTCTACTGCTGATCTAAACCCAAAAACACTGCGCACGGTAGTAGAAAAAGCCATTGATATTGCCAAATTTACCTCAGACGACCCTTTTAATGGTATTGCCGATAAAGAATTACTCGAGTTTGCCCCTAAGGACCTTGATTTATATCACCCGTGGGATGTAAGCCCTGAGCAAGGTATTGAGCTATGTCATGCTGCAGAGCAAGCCGCTTTAAATGCTGATGAGCGTATTGTTAATTCAGATGGTGCAAGTTTTTCATCGCACCAAGGCTTACGTGTGTATGGTAATAGCCATGGTTTAATTGCTGGTTTTCCACGTACGCGCCACAGCATTAGCACTATGGTAATAGGCAAAGAAGGCGAGCACATGCAGCGCGACTCTGCTTATACTGTTGCTCGCGATCAGGGCGGACTTAACGACGCTGCTGCGGTAGGCCTAGAAGCCGCCACCGAAACTCTGGCTAAACTAAATAGCCAAAAGCTGGGTACTATGAAAGTCCCTGTTATTTTTAGAGCCGATATTGCCAACTCATTGTTTGGCCATTTAGTGTCGGCAATTGGCGGCGGGGCGCTTTATCGTAAATCGAGCTTTTTACTCGACAGCCTAGGCACCCAAGTATTTAGTAAGAACGTTAATATTGCTGAGCGTCCTCATATATTAAAAGGATTAGCGTCGTCGCCTTTTGATAGCGAAGGGGTAAAAACGATTGACCGTGAAATTATTCAAGGCGGTGAGCTGCAAACCTACTTATTAGCAAGTTATGCAGCGCGTAAATTAAATATGGCTCCAACAGGCCATGCAGGCGGTATTCATAACTGGTTAGTTGAGCAAACGCACAACGATTTATCGGCTTTATTAAAAACCATGGGAACAGGCTTATTAGTTACCGAGCTGATGGGGCAAGGCGTAAACACCGTTACGGGCGACTACTCGCGTGGAGCAGCTGGTTTTTGGGTAGAAAACGGTGAAATTCAGTACCCTGTTAGTGAAATTACCATTGCCGGAAATTTAAAAGACATGTTTAAAGGTATTTCGGCCATAGGGGGCGATATTGAGCGCAGAGGCGGCATTCAAACCGGCTCAGTACTTATAGAGCAAATGCAAATAGCAGGCGCTTAATAGCAATTAGCAATAATACTTAATTAAGCGAATTGGTATAATATAAAAGCACATATTTAAGCCGAGTATTTAAACGCTTGGCTTAAACGTGCTTTATTTAAATTTTTGAGGTGTTGAATGGCTAAAGATAGGTACGCACCAAAACCCCTGACTGACATTATGGCAGGCCTTAATAATCGCTTATCAGCCTATGCAGGTAAAAGCCAAGCGCTTGATAAGCAACAGGTGTTGCTTAAAGAGTTTTTAGGCCCAAAGCTTGCTGAAAAATGCCGTGTGAGTAATTACCGCGATGGCACGTTGATGATTGAAGCTGTATCGGCGGCAATTGCCCTTAAACTTAATTATTTAAAAATGGATATGCAGTCGCATTTTAGAGCGGCAGGCATGGCAGAGCTCGGACAAATTAAAATTGTTGCAAACCCTCAAGCAACAGCGCGCTTAAGCCCAACAACAGATAAACCCGGCCCCGCAGGTAAAGCACCTGGCAATTCAAGAAAAATGAGCCAGCAAACTTCAGATTACCTTAATGCCATTGCCGCATCAGCCCCACCTTCGCTGAAAGAAAAGCTAGAGCGCCTTGCTCGCCATGGTAAAAAATAACTCGCAAAAGCGCGATTATGGTTGTTGGTAGGGCTATTTTGTTACCTCGTCTCATAGAAAATACTTTGTTACATATTCTATTTTATTGTTTCTTTAATGGGGTTTATCATACAAATTCGGCGTGTTGTTTTAACCGCCTAAATATTAATTTCATTAAGTGAAAGCATTGCAGGGCGCTTTTATTTTTTCTCTGCCATGCAATAGTTTAATGAAATAGATATTTTATTCTTTACTAACAAACGGAATAATTATGAAAAAAGTAACTATTACCGCTGCAAGTATCGCACTTGCACTGGGCCTAGTAGGTTGCGGTGAAAAACAACAAGAAACGCAAGTGGCCGACACCGCTGCCGTTACAGCACCAGCAGAAAAAACGCTTGAGCTAGGTGTAAACCTTGCCAATATGGATGAGTCGGTTCGTGCACAAGATGACTTTTATTACCATGTGAATGGACAGTGGCTTGCTAAAACAGAGATCCCTGGCGATAAGTCGAACTACGGCTCGTTTACACAATTATACGACGAGTCGCAAAAAGCGATGAAAACAGCGCTTGAAAGTGCCGCTAATAATAGCAGTGCTAAAAAAGGCAGCGATGAGTACAAAATTGGCGCTTTTTACAAAAGCTACATGGATAAAGACACACGTGATGAGTTAGGTATTACACCTTTACAACCTTCACTTAATACCATTGATAGCCTAGATTCAAAAGCTGATCTTGCTCCTTTAATGGCTAAGATTCAGCAGCAAGGCGCTAGCTTACCATTTGGCTGGTTTGTAAATAACGACGCTAAAAATTCAAGTGAATACGCGCTGTACTTATCGCAATCTGGACTTGGCTTACCTGATCGTGACTATTACTTAAAAGATGATGAAAAATTTACTAAAATTCGCGCATCTTACGAGCAATACATAACAGATATTTTAGCTAAATCAGGCGTTGAAAATGCCGCTGATGCCGCGAAAAACGTTATCGCATTTGAAAGCGCTTTAGCTGAGGCGCAATGGAGTAGAGTACAAAGCCGTGATGCAACTAAGTCATACAATAAAATGACCGTAGCTGAGGCAAATAAGCTAACAGGCGACTTTGATTTAGCTGCATTTTTCAAAAGTGCAGGGGTAGATACCTCAGACATTATTGTACGTCAGCCAAGCTACTTAGAAGGGTTTGCTGATGTGTACAAAGAAACAGATTTAGCAACGTGGAAAAACTACTTAAAGTTTCATTTTGTAAGTGGTTACGCGCAGTTACTGAGCACTGACTTAGTTGATCTTAAATTTGATTTTTACAGCACCACATTACGCGGCGTAAAAGAGCAAGCGCCACTTTGGAAAAAAGCGGTTGATGCATCTAACAGCGTACTTGGCGAAATTTTAGGTAAAGTATACGTAAAAGATAACTTCCCGCCTGAAGCAAAAGCACGTATGGAAGAGCTGGTAGATAACGTTATTAAAGGTTACGGCGTTGCTATTGAAAACCTGGAGTGGATGAGCCCTGAAACCAAGCTTGCAGCCCAAGAAAAGCTAAACAAATTTACCCCAAAAATTGGCTACCCAGATAAGTGGAAAGACTACTCACAGCTGAGCATTAACCCTGGTGAATTAGTGGGTAACTACATACGTTACAGCCAGTGGGCTTATAGCGACATGATTGCTAAATTAGGCAAGCCAGTGGACCGCTCTGAGTGGCACATGACGCCACAAACAGTGAATGCTTACTACAATCCAGTAAATAACGAAATTGTATTCCCAGCTGCTATTTTACAGCCACCGTTCTTTAATTTAGAAGCCGATGACGCTGTAAACTACGGTGCAATTGGCGCAGTAATTGGCCACGAGCTAGGTCACGGTTTTGACGACCAAGGTGCTAAATACGATGGTGACGGTAACTTACGTAACTGGTGGAGTGAGTCTGACCTTAAACAGTTTGAAGAGCGTACCGGCGCGTTAGTAGCGCAATACAACGAATATAAACCATTTGAAGATGCGGGTGTTAACGGCGAGCTTACCCTTGGCGAAAACATTGGCGACCTAGGTGGTTTAACGGTGGCTTATAAGGCGTATCAATTATCGTTAAGTGAGAACAAAGCGCCTGTTATTGATGGCTACACCGGCGATCAGCGTTTCTTTATGGGTTGGTCACAAATTTGGCGTCGTAAGTACCGCGATGAAGAGCTACGAAACCGCTTAATGACAGACCCGCATTCACCAAGTCACTACCGTGTTATCGGTATCTTGTCGAACATGCCTGAGTTTTACCAAGCGTTTGACGTAAAAGAAGGCGACAAAATGTATATCAAACCAGAAGACCGCGTAAAAATTTGGTAATTGATAGCCTGTTAGTTAACTTGAATCTGGTTATGAGATAAATTAGCCAGCATTTAGGTTGATAAATAAAAGCCAGTAAGTGTTTAGCTTGCTGGCTTTTTTATATTTAAATACTGAGTACTAATACCAATGCGCAATAATACCAATGCGCAATAATACCAATGCGCAATAATACCAATGCGCAATAATACTTAATTTAGGGCTACTCTATGAGTGTTTTATGCATCCAGCTTTGATTGCTTAAAATATTTTTATACAAAGCCAGCTGGTTTTGCGCACGTTCTAAATTATGTTCTGCATGGGTGGTTTTAAAGTACACGTCGTTATTTAAGTAATCAGTTAAAAACCGCACACTGAGCATTAGCGGCATAACTTTAGCGCCAAGTAGCAAACTTGCTTGCTCTTTGTTGCTAATAGCCGATTTAAGGGGGGCAAGGTAGCCTTTAACAAGCGCTGTAAATACCTCTTTACGAATAACCACTTTATCAAGATTAATTGAATCTTCTGCCTCAGCGCAGCAAAATGTGCGCACCATGTCTCCAAAGTCATATAATAAAAAGCCTGCCATACATGTATCTAAATCGATAACTGCTTTTGCTTTATATGTATTGCTGCAATACAGCATATTATTTATTTTAGTGTCGTTGTGGCACACTCGGGTGGGCAAATCGGCTGTTACGTCAGCGAGTTCTTTTACTAAATGCTGTTGTGCAATGCAGTAGTCAATGTCGTTTTTACACTGCTGGAGCCGCTCTTTAGTGGCGGTGCTAATAGCTGTATTAAGCTGCTCAAAGCGCATAGCTAAGTTATGAAAGTCAGTAATAACAGGGTAGAGACTTGATGCGTCAAAATCGAGCAAGGCACGTGTAAAGGTGCCAAATGCAAATGCGGCTTGCTGTGCGTGATGGGGCTCTGTAACCACATCTTCGCTAATACTTTGGCTAATAAAATTAAGCACGCGATAGTACGCGTTGTTAATTGTAATAAGGTATTCACCTTGGCAGGTACTTATATGCTTAACAATGTCGAGCGGGTAAGTATTTGCTTGTTGTTTAGCGCTTAGGTGCTGCTCAATTAACTGTGCGTTATTAACCAGTTGTGCTGGATTTTTAAATACATGAGTATTAAGCTTTTGAACAACAAATTGCTGCGCAGCATTAGTTAACAGCCACGTGGTGTTTATATGTCCGCTGCCTAAAGAGCTCACCTGAGTAAGCTCAGGGTTTAGCGCTAATAGCTCACTTAATTTATTTTGTATTGCTGTATTCATGTACTTTAGGCGTATCGCGCTTGTATTTTTTCGATAATCTCAGCGTTAGCAGCAGGGAACTCATAGTTACTAAGCTGATTAATAGCGACCCATTCACTTGGTTGCCCTTCGGCGCCATGTGCTTCACCGCTAAAGTTACTCACAACGTGAATATCAAGTTTTACACATTTATCGCCATAGTCATGTTCAATTACCATAAGTTGGCTAGAGCTATGAATAGTAATGCCAACTTCTTCACTTAATTCACGCTTAAGTGCAGCAAATACGCTCTCGCCAGCTTCTACTTTCCCGCCTGGAAATTCCCATAAGCCACCTTGATGTTGCTCATCGGCGCGCTTGCAGATAAAGATGGCGTTATTTTTTTTTATTACGCCTACCGCTACATTTACAATTTTTGTTGTCATGTTTTTTCTCCATAAAAAAAGCGACGCTAGCGTCGCTTTTTAATTACATACAATGCGTCGTTACTTTAATTTACCACAACATTGCTTAAACTTTTGTCCTGAGCCACACGGACACGGATCGTTACGGCCAACTTTAGGCGCTGTTCTTGCCATTACAGTTGCGCTTTGAGGTGCTTCACCGCCTACATGTTCAGCTTCTTCGTGTTGGTACTCGCGAGGGGCATTTTCACTTTTACGGTGTTGCTCTTCTACTTTTTCAACATCTTCTTCGGCACGAACTTGTACTTTACTTAAAATGCCCACTACATCAACTTTTAAGTTTTCAAGCATTTCGGTGAATAGCTCAAACGACTCGCGCTTGTATTCTTGCTTAGGATTCTTTTGTGCATAGCCACGTAAGTGAATACCTTGGCGTAAATGATCCATTGCAGCAAGGTGATCTTTCCAGTGCTGATCAAGACTTTGAAGCATAATCGCTTTTTCAAACTGACGTAGTACAGAGTCGCCAACTTGCTCTTCTTTTTGCTTGTAAGCTTGCTCAACCGCTTGCTCAATACGTTCACGAAGTTTTTCTTCGTATAGTTTATTGTCATCAGCTAACCACTGCGTGATAGGCAGCTCAATCAGGAAGTCTTGTTTTAAGCGCTCTTCAAGGCCTGGGATATCCCACATTTCAGCAAGGCTTTGTGGTGCAATGTATTGATCAATAACACCGGCAAGTACATCACCACGGATTGCTGTAATGGTTTCTGAAATATCGCCTTCTTCAAGCAGCTCGTTACGTTGAGAGTAAACAACACGACGTTGATCGTTTGCTACATCATCGTACTCAAGTAATTGTTTACGTACATCAAAGTTACGTGCTTCTACTTTACGCTGAGCGTTTTCAATTGCACGGTTAACCCAAGGGTGCTCAATGGCTTCGCCGCGTTGCATGCCTAGTTTACGCATCATGTTAGTCATGCGCTCGCCGGCAAATATACGCATTAGCGCATCATCCATCGATAAGTAAAAACGGCTAGAGCCGGCATCACCCTGGCGACCAGCACGGCCACGTAATTGGTTATCTATACGGCGCGATTCATGACGCTCAGTACCAATAATGTGTAAACCGCCAGCGTCAATTACTGCATCGTGACGAATTTTCCACGCCGCTTTAATTTCAGCAATTTGCTCATCTGATGGGTTTTCTAGTTTTTCAACTTCGCTGTTCCAGTTACCACCAAGCACAATATCGGTACCACGACCGGCCATGTTGGTTGCAATTGTTACAGTACCTGGTAAACCAGCATCCGATACGATGTCAGCTTCTTGCGCGTGGAATTTAGCATTAAGTACGTTGTGCTTAATTTTTTCTTTGCGTAAAAACTGCGATAAATACTCAGAGCTTTCAATCGAAATAGTACCTACAAGCACAGGCTGTCCGCGCTCTTGGCAATCTTTAATATCGGCTAAAATAGCTTCGTATTTTTCTTCTTGTGTTAGGTAAACTAAATCGGCGCGATCATCACGGATCATCGGCTTATTAGTTGGCATAACAACCGTGTCTAGGCCGTAAATAGATTGAAACTCAAATGCCTCAGTATCGGCTGTACCTGTCATACCGGCTAAAGTTTCGTATAAACGGAAGTAGTTTTGGAAAGTGATTGAAGCCAGTGTTTGGTTTTCGTTTTGAATTTTTACACCTTCTTTAGCTTCAACAGCTTGGTGTAAACCTTCAGACCAACGACGACCTTCCATTGAGCGCCCTGTGTGCTCATCGATAATGATAACTTCGTTTTCTTTAACAACGTAATCAACATCTTTTTGATAAAGCTTGTGGGCACGAAGTGCGGCATACACATGGCTCAGTAAGGTAATGCTACCGGCTGAGTAAAGCGAGTCGCCTTCTTCAATCAAGCCACGTTCAGTAAGTAGGTCTTCTACTTTAATTTGACCGCGCTCAGTTAAATGAACTTGCTTAGACTTTTCGTCGATTGTGTAATCGCCATCGCCTTCAATGCCTTCTTCGTCTTCTTTTTCTTGAAGCTCTAAAAGCGGCACAATTTTATTGATCTCGATGTATAGCTCAGAGCTATCTTCAGCTGGGCCTGAGATAATAAGTGGTGTACGCGCTTCATCAATTAAGATTGAATCCACTTCATCCACTACTGCATAAAACAGTGGGCGTTGTACGCGCTCATCAATGCTAAATGCCATGTTGTCACGTAGGTAGTCAAAACCAAACTCGTTATTAGTACCGTATGTAATATCGGCACTGTAAGCTTGTTTTTTCTGTTGTGGCATCATGCCTGGTACGTTACAGCCCACAGTAAGGCCTAAGAACTCAAATAACTCGCGGTTTGTTTCAGCATCACGTTTAGCAAGGTAGTCGTTCACGGTAATTACGTGCACGCCTTTGCCTGTTAAGCCATTTAAGTAGGCTGGAAGTGTGGCTGTGAGGGTTTTACCTTCACCGGTACGCATTTCTGCAATACGACCTTGATGTAAAACCATGCCGCCTAATAGCTGTACGTCAAAGTGACGCATGCCATTTACACGCTTTGACGCTTCGCGTACCACAGCAAATGCTTCAGGTAGAATGTCGTCAAGGCTTTGTCCGTTATCGTAACGTTCTCTAAACTCAGCTGTCTTAGCTCTTAAATCTTCATCAGAAAGCGCTTCTAATTGCGTTTCTAGCGCATTAATTAGCGCGACCGTCTTTCTTAGGTTTTTAATAGTGCGGTCATTGCGACTACCAAAAATCTTGGTAAATAAATTAGATATCATGATAAAACCGTTACAATGTATTCTTTGTTAACCGAGTGTCGGCTAACCCATTTTTTACAATTGGTAATTAATATGTACTTTTACATAACCTGCAGAACATATTAATTAGCAATTTTGTATTAAAGAGCCTCAAAGCACTGTTTAATACGTGTGCTACTATACCAGACTCTGCCAAACAACAAACTATCTCAACTAAAAGATGTGTATTAAAAACAGAAAAATTTGATCTGATGCGTAAAAACCACTTTAACTGATTTAATTACGCTAAAAAATAGCAGCAAGTTGTGAAGATATGGTGTTAAAAAATTTAAAAACAAGAGTGCTAGGGCATGCGGGCCTTGGGTGATTGAAATTCATTCAATCCACAATGCTCAACACGCCCTAGGTGGGTTAATTTTATACTTAGTTACCCACCTTATTACGCTATGTATTTAAAGCTTAAACTGATTAACCGTTTTGTTTAAGGCAACAGCAAGGTCGCTTAAATCGCGCGCTTCATCTGCTAAAATGTGTGCGTGATCAGCGGTGCTGTTTACTAAGCCATTAATTGCTGCAAGGCTGGTATTAATATCCTCTGCGACAACGGTTTGTTGCTCAGTTGAAGTGGCAATTTGGTGGCTTTGGTCTTGCACTTTAGTTACCGACTGAGCAATGTTTTGTAATGAACTTAGCACTTCTTTTGTTTGCGATACTGAGCCTTCAGTTTGCTCTTGCCCTTGTAGCATCATTACCGACGCTTGTTGGGCAATTTGCTGTAAGCGAGAAATCATATTACGAATATCGTCTGTTGATTCTTGCGTACGGCTTGCCAGTGAACGTACTTCATCAGCAACTACCGCAAAACCACGGCCATGCTCACCTGCACGCGCAGCTTCAATGGCGGCATTTAGAGCAAGTAAGTTGGTTTGATCGGCAATGGAGTTAATTACATCCACCAATGCACCAATGTTATTACTTTCTTGCTCAAGCCCTGCTACCACTTTAGACGCTTCACCTATGTGTAGCGCAAGTTCGGTCATCACACGTTGTGCTTGAGTTGAGCGGTCAGCCCCTTCGGCAGTAATAGCTTGTACTTCTTCGGCGGCGCTGTTGGTATGCTGTGCGTTACGCGATATTTCAAGTACAGTGCTGGCCATTTCGGTCACGGCGGCACTAACGCTGTCTACTTGTTGTTTTTCTTGCTGTATTTCGGTGTTGGTTTGAGCAGACACGTTTTTAAGTTGCGCTGCGGCATTGGTCAACTGCTCAGCTTGTGCGGCTGTTTCTAACATCATGGCGCGCAGCTTATCAATGAATGTATTCATGTGATTGGCAAGCTGGCCGACCTCATCCTGGCTGGTAATATTAATCTTTTGGGTTAAATCGCCTTCGCCCGATGCAATATCACGCATTATATTAGTTAAAGTGGTAATAGGCTGCGAGATCATGTGGGTTGCCCATAATATCATTGCTAAAATGATCACTAAAATAATCACCACTGCGGTGGTTGTGGTGGTAACCGCCTCATTAACGGGGGCTTCAATCATGCTGGTTGGGATCAGTATACCTACATACCAATCTAGATAAGGTTGCTCTAGTTGTAAGCGATGATACACCACATAATACTCTTCTCCTTTTAAGGTCACCAATTGGCTGCCTTCGAGGTTATTACGCATTTGTGCATTAAGCTCTGTAAAGCCTGAAGTATTATTAAACTGGCTTTCAAGGCCATCTAGCCCTTCTTTACCTTTAGGGCCTTCGTCGGTGTTAGACAGCTTATGGCCGGTAGCATTTGAAAAGTGTACAACCTTTTGATTGCCATCGAGTAAAAAGCCATAACCTTGGCCGTTAAAGCGAATACCTTCAACCATATCGTTGATTTTATTAAGCTGCAGATCAACGCCGCCCATACCAATAAGTTTACGCTGTGCATTGTATACCGGCTGCTGTACAACTGCTGAGGCAACCCCAGTGGTTAAATCGACCGATATAGGGCCTACGTAAAGTTTATTAATTTGCAGGGCTTCTTGCCACCAACCACGTTTATAGGCGTAGTAAGGTTGGCCATTGTAATGGCTGGTACGCTCGTTTTCTTTAAAGTATTCACCGGTGGTTGCTGATGCGAAAAACGCCGACAGTACATTTTCGTCATTTGAGCTAATGCGTACAAAGTCTTGATTTACTTCGTTGTAGCCGGGGGCATTTTTAATCGGCTGGTCGCGAGTATCCCAATTTTCAAAAAAATTAACTAAATGCGGGTTATTAACAAACGTAGAAACCAGCTTGCCATACTTTGCAAAGTAGCTTTGCATTGAAAGTTGTTCGCTTTGTAGGTAGCTTTGAGCTTCGCGCTCAATGTTTACTCTGGAAAGGTTCGCGATGTGATTTACAAAAAATGTTGAAGCAATAATTAGCAAAATGGTGATGGTGCCACCAATCAATAATAATATTTTCTTCCGTAATGATAAATTATTTAGCATAAGTGCACGTATTATTGTTTTTTAGTAGGTTGTATCTAATCATATCTTACTTTAAATCTCTATGAAGTTAGATAAAAAGCACTAATTATGCGTTTAAAATGAAGGGTTATGCAAAAATGGAAACAAAAGCTAATAAATTAGTAGTATTAGGCGCAGGCTGGTTGGGTCATACTTTGTGCCTACAAGCTAAACAGGCGGGTTGGCAGGTACAAGGTACGCATAGAAGTGATGAGCACACAGACGATTTTCAGCGTCAATTTGTACTGATTGATGGGCAACTAATACATCAAATAGATTTACACGATGCTTACTGGGTGTGTGCAATCCCCCCACGAAGCAGACACAGTGAAAGTAACTACCCAGAAACACTAAGCGCTGCACTTTCACTTTCTAAACAATTAAATGCAAAGGGCTTTATTTTGTGCTCATCTACCGGTGTGTACGACCAAGAGCCGGGTGTTTACACTGAAAGCAGTGAAATAAGTTGTACTAATGAGCGACAAATAAAACTATACGATGGCGAAGAAAAGGTGCTTGATCAAGACGGTAAGGTACTGCGTTTAGCAGGGTTATTAGGACCTAACCGCGAGCCGGGGCGCTTTGTTGCTGGGAAAAAATTAAATTCATCGAGCCAGCAGGTGGTTAATATGGTGCATCAACAAGATGTGATAAACGCCATTTTTGCGGTAATAGAAAACTATAACTCGGGGCAAAATATTTACAACGTGGTAAATCCATCGCACCCAACTAAAGCGAATTATTATGCACAAAAGTGTGCAGAGCATGGCGGCGAAATGCCAACCTTTACCAGTAATGAAAGTGCTGAGCGCAAAGTACTTGGCTCAGCAATTGAAGCGTTAGGTTTTAGCTATCAGCATGGAATTTAAAATGCGATGGTAGTGGGTTGTGGTGAATAAAGTCGCACAATGCCCCTTGTGCTAAAAGTGTATTGGTTGCGTCTATATCGGGGGCAAAGTAGCGGTCTTTATCGTAGTAACTTACATGCTCGCGCAGCAGAGCTTTTGCTTTTTCTACTTGTGGTGAAGGTTTAAGTGGGGCTCTAAACTCAAGCCCTTGAGCAGCTCCAAGCCATTCAATTGCTAATACCCCGCGGGTGTTATTGGCCATTTCCTTTAAGCGCCTTGCTGCAAAGGTTGCCATAGAGACATGATCTTCTTGATTTGCTGATGTTGGCAAGCTGTCTACCGAGGCGGGGTGCGCAAGCGATTTGTTCTCGGAGGCAAGCGCAGCTGCGGTTACTTGGGCAATCATAAAACCTGAGTTAACTCCGCCGTTTTCAACTAAAAAAGGTGGCAGTGTAGAGAGGTTTGAATCAATAAGTAGCGCGATTCTTCGCTCTGCCAGCGCGCCTATTTCTGCAATCGCAATGGCTAAGTTATCAGCTGCCATTGCAACGGGCTCTGCATGAAAGTTACCACCGGATATAATATCGCCCACATCGGCAAATACCAGCGGGTTGTCGGTAACGCCGTTTGATTCACATAACAACACTTCTGCGGCGTGGCGTATTTGTGTTAAACACGCGCCGAGTACCTGAGGTTGGCAGCGAAGGCAGTAAGGGTCTTGTACTTTTTCGCAGTTTACGTGAGATTGGCTAATTTGTGATTCAGTACTAAGTAGCTCTCTAAATACACTGGCCGTATCAATTTGCCCGCGTTGCCCCCGTATTTCGTGAATGCGTGCATCAAAGGGCGCGCGGCTGCCCATTGCAGCTTCTATGCTAATAGAGCCTATAACACAGCTTTGTGCATATAAATCCTCTGCTTTGAAAAGCCCTTGTAACGCAAACGCGGTAGAGGCTTGTGTACCATTTAACAGTGCCAGTCCTTCTTTTGCGCCTAATGTAATAGGTGAAAGATTGGCAATTTTCAGCCCTTGCTCTGCACTTATAATTTCACCTTTGTGGCGCATTTTGCCTTCACCTAATAGTGGAAGGCACATATGAGCAAGAGGCGCTAAATCGCCCGAAGCACCCACAGACCCTTTTTGTGGTACGCACGGGTACACTTCACTGCACAGTAGTTGCATAAAAAATGCGATCACCTCTAGGCGTATCCCTGAGTAGCCCCGAGACAAAGAGTTTACTTTTAAGGTCATCATTAGTCTTACAGTACTGTCGTCCATGAACTCCCCAATACCGGCAGCATGCGAAAGTACAATACTGCGCTGCAGTAGCTCAAGCTCGTCATCTGCTATTTTTGTATTGGCTAATAAGCCAAAGCCGGTGTTAATACCGTACACCGTTTGGCGTTTGTTTATTACGTTTTGAACAGTTTGTGCGCTGGCCGCTATTTGTGTACTGGCGCCATCGACTAAGTTAAGTGTGACAGCTGAGTCATTAATTTTTCTTAGGGTGCTTAAATCTAACTGCCCTGGTGTGAGAGTGTATGAAATCATGACTATTCCTTGTTTAGCATAGGGAGATCTAGGTGGTGCTCTTGCGCGCAATTTTTTGCAATGTCGTAGCCTGCATCAGCATGGCGCATAACGCCGGTAGCAGGGTCGTTCCAAAGCACACGAGCTATGCGTTGCGCAGCTTGTTCACTACCATCTGCAACAATAACCACGCCTGCGTGCTGGCTAAAGCCCATGCCCACTCCGCCGCCATGGTGCAGCGACACCCACGTTGCGCCACCCGCAGTATTAAGCAAAGCATTAAGTAACGGCCAATCAGAAACGGCGTCTGAGCCATCTTGCATACTTTCGGTTTCACGGTTGGGGCTTGCTACAGAGCCAGAGTCGAGATGATCGCGACCAATTACAACCGGCGCTTTAAGCTCGCCATTTTTAACCATGTCGTTAAAGGCCAGTGCAAGGCGGGCTCGGTTTTTTAAACCAACCCAGCATATGCGCGCTGGCAAACCCTGAAATTGAATGCGCTCACGCGCCATATCAAGCCAGTTATGTAAGTGGGTATCTTCTGCGATAAGCTCTTTCACTTTTGCATCGGTTTTATAAATGTCTTCGGGGTCGCCTGAAAGCGCAACCCATCTAAATGGGCCAATTCCTTCACAAAATAACGGACGGATATAAGCAGGCACAAAGCCCGGAAAATCAAACGCGTTAGTAACGCCTTCTTCAAATGCCATTTGGCGAATGTTATTGCCATAGTCGGTAGTGGCAGCACCGGCTTTTTGAAGTGCTAGCATGGCGTTTACTTGCACTGCCATAGATTGCTTAGCGGCTTTAACCACTGCCTGTGGGTTTTGTTCACGCATTTTTGCTGCGTGTTGCATGTTCCAACCTTGCGGTAGGTAGCCGTTGAGTGGGTCGTGCGCTGAGGTTTGGTCGGTCACTATATCAGGGGTAATATTACTGTTTGCCAGTGCAGTAAAAATATCGGCAGCATTACCTAATAAGCCTACCGATAATGCCTTACCTTTAATGCAAGCATCGGTAACTAGCTCAAGCGCGTGCTCAAGTGTCGTGGCTTTTACATCAACGTAGCCGGTTTTAATTCGAAAATCGATGCGGGTTTCGTCGCATTCCACAACTAATGCGCTAAAGCCTGCCATCGTCGCGGCGAGTGGTTGTGCGCCTCCCATACCGCCAAGGCCTGCTGTTAAAACCCATTTACCTTTTGCATTACCGCCAAAGTGTTGCTTTGCCATTGCTACAAAGGTTTCGTAAGTGCCTTGCACTATGCCTTGTGAGCCAATATAAATCCAAGAGCCCGCGGTCATTTGCCCATACATCATTAAGCCTTTTTTATCTAGCTCATTAAAGTGCTCCCAATTTGCCCAATGTGGCACCAGGTTAGAATTAGCAATGAGAACGCGCGGCGCGTTTTCGTGGGTTTTAAATACGCCCACGGGCTTACCCGATTGCACAAGCAGGGTTTCGTCGTTTTCGAGCCTATCAAGGGTTTCAATTATTTTATCAAAGCTTGGCCAGTCTCTTGCCGCACGGCCAATACCGCCATATACCACTAACGCGTGAGGGTGCTCTGCCACATCAGGGTCTAAATTGTTCATTAACATGCGTTTAGCGGCTTCTGTTTGCCAACTTTTAGCGCTAATTTTATCGCCATGAGGCGCGCGGATTTCTCGGTGTGTGTCGAGCCGGTTGTTCATGAATTTCTCCTGTTGTATATACAAGATGGTCAGCTACAAAAAAACGCCCTTGAGCGTTACGTTGTTATTATTTTTTAAATGTTAAGTGCCCGCCCAAACGGTATTTACTGCCCGGTGATACTAAGCGAGCAAAGCTCACTATGCCTTTTGTAGACCAAGTACGACGAATAACCTGTAAGCAGGGCTCTTCGTTATACAGGTTAAGCCATTGGCACATTTGCGAGTTGGGCATAACCGCTTCCACTGTGTGGCGCGCTTGTGTGAGCGGCGCTACGCTCGATAAGTATTCATGCGGGGTGAGGGCGCTAAAGTCTTGCTGTAAATAACCCGCGGCTAAAGCTGGGTTTACAAATCGCTCTTCAACTTGCAGTGGTTTGTCGTTCTCATTGTGTACAAGCACACTGCGATACACCACGCTATCTACTTCAACGCCAAGCGCAATGGCTATGGGTGCTACCGCATTGATTGATTCAAGCACCTGCACACTACAGCTGTATTGCCCGTTACGTTCTTTTACTTCATCGGCTATGTTTTTAATTTCAAGTAGTGACGACTGCGATTTAAAACTTGCTACAAACGTACCTAACCCTTGGCTGCGCGTTAAAATACCGGCATCTGTTAATTCGCTCAGTGCACGTCGTGCGGTCATACGGCTTACAGAAAATTGGCTGCTAAGCTCGTTTTCTGAAGGGACACGTTGGTTTTCTTGCCATGCGCCATTTTTTATTTTATCGACAATAAATTGTTTTATTTGTGCAAATTTAGGTGTGGTCATTACTATTATTAGCTGTACTTAAAATAAACTATTTAATAAAGATGGCATAATTATCTTGTATATACAAGGTGTATTGTTAGACTGTATTTTAAGCACGTTAGGGAGCTAAGCATGCAAAATAAAACAACGGGTTACACCTTAGAAGATCTCGACTTATTATTAACTGATGCCAACATAGCAACCATGGATGGCACAATAGATGCAGCTTATGGGGCTATAGAAAATGCGGCACTGGCGATTAAAAACGGCGAAATTGTATGGTTAGGTGAGCAATCAAACTTACCCAGTTTTGATGCCTTTGCTACCCCTACATTAAGTATTAAAGGGCAATGGTTAACGCCTGGGCTTATTGATTGCCATACACATTTAATATTTGCAGGCTCCCGAGCTGAGGAATTTGAGCAGCGCTTACAAGGTGTAAGCTATGAACAAATAGCTGCACAAGGTGGCGGTATAGCCAGTACCGTTAAGGCCACTCGCGCGGCAGATCATGAGCAGTTATTTGTTGATGCAAAAGATCGCTTAAACACTTTACTTGCCGAGGGCGTAACGACTGCTGAGATAAAGTCGGGATACGGGCTTGATGTTGAAAACGAAATAAAAATTTTAGAAGTGGCGCGTTTGCTTAATGAGCATCATCCTATTGATATTAAAACCACGTTTTTAGGTGCACATGCGCTACCCCCTGAATACAAAGGCCGTGCAGATGAATACATAGATTTAGTATGTACGCAGATGCTTGAGCACGTAGTGGCTAATAACCTTGCCGATGCTGTGGATGTATTTTGTGAAAATGTAGGCTTTAGTCTTACACAAACAAAACAAGTGTTTGATGCAGCTACAAAACATAACTTGCCGGTAAAATGCCATGCTGAGCAGCTTTCTAATCAGCAGGGCGCACAGCTGGTGGCTGAGTATAAAGGCCTTTCAGCTGATCATATTGAGTACCTTGATGAAAACGGCGTAAAAGCCATGGCAGAGACTGGCACTGTGGCTGTTTTATTACCTGGGGCTTTTTATTTTTTACGAGAAACACAGCTCCCTCCCATCGATTTGCTGCAAAAATACAATGTGCCTATTGCTATTGCCAGTGACTTTAACCCAGGCACCTCGCCTTTATGTTCTGTGCAATTAATGATGAACATGGCATGTACTTTATTTAGGCTCACCCCTGAGCAGGCTCTTGCGGGAGTAACCCGCAATGCAGCGCAGGCACTAGGTTTGAAAGACAGAGGCGTGCTAAAGGTTGGTGCAAGGGCTGATATTGCGCACTGGCAAATAGGTCACCCTGCACAATTAAGTTACCAATTTGGCGTAAATAAACTGTTAAATCTATGGATTTTGGGTAGAATTAATTAGTTTGTATTATTTTTGTCCATATTTAACATGCTTTTATTAAATTTTATTGCTAATGGAGTGGCGTAAGCTTGAGTATTTTGACTGACAGTAACTTTCCAATATTTTTTAGCGGCGCGCTGTTAATGGCGATGGTCGCTACGTTATTTGCGGTTAAAAATACCAGTATTAAATTTAGTTACTTATGTACAGGCGCTGTCGGTTTAGCCATTTTAAGTAGCGGGGCTGCTTGGTTAGCAATCTTGCTCGCTTTTGGTTTTTGCTTTCATTTATGGCAAGCGTTTGAGCGTAATAGTTGGAGCATGATTATCACAAGTGCCGTTTCAGGGTTGCTATTTGTGGTGTTGTTTTCAGCGCATTTACTTATGGATGTGCCCCTATTTTGGGTGGTGGTGGCTATTATTCTGCTAGCGGTTGTAGGACTAATGAGCGAGGAAGAAGAGCTCAAAGTTGAAGATTCGCATAACATTAATGAGCCTGAACCGTACCAAGATAACTCTCCTCTTGCTGCATTTGCAGATAAACAGCAATTACGCCAAGGCTATTACAGCTGGTGTGAAGAAAAACAGCTAGAAGCAGCACTGGTGATTGTTCGTCTAGAAGGGTTTGAGCAAGTTAATCAGCACATAGGCAGAGATTTTGGTGATTTGCTTTTGGCTCAATCGGCCAACAGAATAAAAGACTTACTAAATAACGACAATGTGATTGATTTAGGTGGCCAAGAAAAATTGGCGCATTTAGGCGGTCTTAACTTTGCCTTTATTTGCAGCTTAGCTGTGCACAAACATAGCCATGAACACATCATTGAGCAAATTATTGGCGCAACACTTAAACCGTTTAACGTCGCTAATTGTACCGTAGAGGTAAAAGCAAGGGCGAGTTACGTTAATTGCGATGAGCAAGACGCTAACTTTGATAACTTAGTATCGTGTGCATATTTAGCCCTTGATAGTCAGCCTAAAAAAGCGGTGGTTGTGTACCATCAACAAATGATGGTTGAGCAACTTGAGCAGCAAGCCCGTTTAAAAGAGCTGGCTAATATTGATTTTGTAAGCGAGCTTGAACTTTATTTTCAGCCTATTATTCGCAATGACGACGGCCAAATTGAGTTTTTAGAGCTTCTGTTGCGTTGGCAGCACCCTCAACAAGGTATTTTATCTGCCCACCGGTTTATTGATGATATTCATATTGCGGGTTTAGCTTACCCACTGGCTAAGTTTGTTATAGAGCGGGCCGCAGAGCTTGCCATGGCACTTCGCATAGAGGGGATTGCTATACCGCTGAGCATTAACTTATTCGGCCCCGAAATGCTTAACGAAGAGTTTGTTGAGTTTGTAGATAGCGTGGTAAGTGAGCACAACTTACAACACGGAGATTTAATTGTTGAATGCCCGCTGCATATATTCACAGATTTAGATAATAAGGGCCGTGCGATGATTGCCCGATTAAATAATATAGGTTTAAAAATATGCGTTGATGGGCTAGGCGATAACCCCATTGTTCTTTCTAAGCTGCCAAATCTAGCTGTTGAATACATTAAGGTGGCGCCATCGCTTACTGCAGATTTTAGCAATCAAAATAATATTCGCAGCCTAGTAGGCGGTATGGTTGAAATGCATAACCAACAAAATACCAAGGTTATTTTTGAGGGCGTTGAAACCTTAGACCAATTAAAGTTTGTAAAAAGTTTAAAAGCGCACGCAGCACAAGGTTATTATTTTGGCCACCCGTTAAGCAGCATTGGCTTAATGAGTTGGCTAAAGCAGTGGCAGGCTCACCAAACTCAATAAGTTTTGCCAAGCTGCAATAATTATTTTGTAAGGAAAATTCTGCAATTAGCTGCGATAGAATTACTCACTTATGAGCGTATAGCGTGCAAAAGTGAGTTATACACCTGCCAATAGTAAGCTCAATTAACTCACCATTTTAGCTAAGCTAGTAAGGCAATTCTGCGCCCTTAAAAAATGCAGCGATTAATTAAGCTAATTACAAGTAACGCGTTTTTGCATGTAAGTAGGCATTAACTAATGCACTAATAATTTGCCCACAGCTTTGCATACCTGCTGTTAACCCAGCTGGGTGATTTAGCGGTGCAGCTTCACACAAATGTAGGTAGCGGGCAGTGCTGTGTTTTGCTGTTAAATACACATAATGCTCAGCATCACTAACGCTAAAGCCGCAGCATGTATACGCGCTGGCCGGTAAAAATGAAATACTGTCTAAGTCGAGTTCAATACCAAGTGGCGCATTATTAAACGCTGCTAAGGCGTGCTGTACGGCATTGGTTAGTGATATTTCTCGGCGTATATTAATAGCTTGATAGCTGTGAAAACTACATTGATTTTGCGCGATTAAGTCAAAAATGGCTTGGTTATTTTTTTGCTCATGCAGGCCAATAATATGATATTGCTGCAATGCATTGTTCCTCAAAGCATAGCTAAAACCATTGCCGCTGTGGCGACCTTCGCAAGGCCGTAAATCTGCATGGGGATCAAAATTTATAGCGTTAACTGAAGCCCCACTATGTTTGCTTAAAGCACTGAGTATGCCAAAGCTATTATTGTGCCCACCGCCGATAATAATAGGCTCAAGGCCCGCATTAAATATAAGCGTTAATACCGCCTCTACTCGCTCATCTATTGTTGCGCATAGTTTGCGTAGTTGGGCCAGCTCTTCAGCATGCTGGTTATTTAAGCCTTGCGCTTGCGCCATTACATCATCAACGTCAATTTCGCCTAACAGCAATACCTGCTGGGTCGCGTTAAACTGGTTAACTGGTTGGTTCAAAAAGTATTGTAAAAAAGCGGGCCAAGCTTGATGTGAGCCGCCATTGCCTAAATTAGCGCGAGGGCCTATATCTTCACATATACCAAGTAATACGTAGCGAATACCAAATTGCGCTGCATCGTTAAGGGCTTGTTGTACATTTACATGGGTGTCTAATAGGGCAACAGACTGCCAAGTTTTTGTTTCGTTAACGCGTGTGGAGCAATAGGGTTTAACGGCGTTTTCATCATACACTTTTAAGGTAGGGTGCACTGTGTTGAATCCGTGTTGAGCAGCAAAAATTATTCGTGGTGGCGTAAGCAGTGCTCTATTGAGCACTGCTTGTTACTTTATTCTTCGATAACTTCTAGTTCAAGTTCTTCTGCTGATAATACAATGCCAGTACTATCTGCATAGATAAAATCGTCATCAAAAAACGACACACCAGCAAAGTTAACGCCAATGCCATCTTCACCAGCGCCTTCGCTGTCGGCGGCCACAGGAATTGATGCAATCGCTTGAATACCTAAATCAATTTCTTCTAACTCATCTACATGACGCACAGCACCAAATACAATAATGCCGTTCCAGTTGTTATCAAGCGCAAGCTCTGCAAGTTCAATGTCGATAAGGGCGCGTCGTGTTGAGCCACCACCATCGATAAGTAGTACTTGATCAGTACCGTCTTGTGAGAGTATTTCACGGATCAGTTCATTATTTTCAAAACATTTAACCGTTTTAATTCGGCCGCCAAACGTGTGTCGACCACCAAAGTTGATGAACATCGGTTCAAGCACGTCAACCACATCGGCAAAAAAGTCACATAAGTCAGAAGTGCTGTAATCCATTATTTTATCCTCAAAGGGTACATAAGTTACCCTCAGTATACCCTCCTTATATGCAATAACAACGACTTAATAGCAGTAAATTTATTCAAAAAATGCCGAAATTAGAAATGGCAACAATAGTGTCTTAAAAGCGTCACTCAATTGTTATTTTCTGCCACTAAGCTTTAACTATGGTTAGATATTGTGCAGCTAAGGGTAAATAATGAACGACAATAACGTGCTTAAAAAAATGGCTCAAATGGATGAACAACTCTTTTTAACTCTGTTTAATTATAATTCACCCAAATGGCTGAAAACGGCTGCGCTTGGTTTATCTAAAAGTGGTAATGGTGGTTTATATTTACTTATGTGTGGCGCTGTTTGGTGGCTAAGTACCAATGAGCAGCATCAGTTATTGCCAATATCGGTGTTACTGGGGTTTGCAATTGAAAGGCCTATTTATTTTTTAGCAAAACGTAGCTTTGGCCGAATCCGCCCCTGTGATTGCTTAGTCAGTAATGCGTATATTGTGCCTAGTGACAAATTTAGTTTGCCTTCGGGACACAGTGCAGCAGCATTTTTAGTTGCGGTAATATTGAGTCACTTTTTTGCAGAGTATGCGTGGCTTTGGTTTAGTTGGGCATCGGGGGTGGCGGTTTCTCGCGTAGTATTAGGCGTACATTTTCCGGCAGATATAATAATTGGCGCTGTTATTGGCAGTTCATGTGGTCTATTTGCGCTTGCTTTGGTGGTGCCTGTATGAAGATATTATACGGCATACAAGGCACAGGTAATGGCCACATTACGCGCGCCCGTGTTATGGCAAGTTGTTTTAAAGAGTTAGGTATAGATGTAGATTACGTTTTTTCAGGGCGCCCTGAAAAAGACTACTTTGATATGCAGGACTTTGCTGATTACAAAACGTTTCGAGGGTTATCGTTTAGCACTAAAAATGGCCAAGTAAAAAGCTATCAAACATTAAAAAATGCCCGTGTGTGTAAGTTAGTTAACGATATAAAATCATTTAATGTAAAAAAATACGATTTTGTCTTAAATGACTTTGAGCCTATTTCAGCTTGGGCTGCAAAGCGTGCAGGCGTGCCTGTAGTTGGTATTAGTCACCAGGCGGCCTTTTTATCTAATAGCGTGCCTATGTTTGGCCGCGGTTTATTTAGAAAATCTCTCATTAAGCACTACGCGCCAGCAAGCACCTATTTAGGCGTACATTGGCAGCCCTTTGCAGATAATATTATACCGCCCTTTATTGCAAACCATGACCATGGCAATCCTGTCGCCGTTATGAATAAAGTGCTGGTGTATTTACCCTTTGAGAACCTCGACAACATTATTGATTATTTAAAGGACTTCCCAGAAAAAGAGTTTTACTGTTACCACCCGCATGCGCAGGATAAATCCCTTGGGCATATTCATTTGCGCACTCCTTCACGAGCGGGGTTTTTAAACGACTTAGCAAATACCAGTGGCGTAATTGGTAATGCAGGCTTTGAGCTGGCAAGTGAGGCCTTAAAGCTTGGGAAAAAATTATTACTTAAACCTCTTGATGGTCAGTTTGAACAAGATGCAAATGCACAAACATTGCGGGCGATGAAAATGGCCCATGTAATGAATTATTTAAACCCGCAAGCGCTGGATGATTGGAATAGTGCCCCGCAAAACAAACAAATTAATTTTCCCAGTGATCCTGCCCCTTTGGTTAAATGGCTACTTAATAAACAGTGGCATGACACTCACTCATTGCATAAAGATTTATGGGGGAGTGTTAATCTAAAAGCATGAGTTATATGTATAAAAAGTTAATAAAAAGTTCAATATAAAGCGCCAGAACGTACTACACTATTAGTGCATATTAAATATAGGTGTTTTCAATGAATTTTTTACAAAACTTAACCATTAAAAGGCGTTTGCAACTTAATGCAGTGGTAGTCGGTCTGGCAATGGTCATTTTGTTGTGTGTGATAATTTATGAGTCACGCGTAACACTCAATCTGAATAAAACAATTCAGCTTGCAGAAGAGCTCAACGTACATGCACTAGAGCTTAGAAAGCATGAAAAAAACTTTCTTTTTTACAAGCAGCAGGAAGCACTTACATCATTTGATAAGGATTTTAAACAGCTAAGCACTAAAATCAAAAAGCTGCAGGAGGTAATGCAACAGCAGGGCATTACCACAGCGCAAATTGAGCATTTTCATACGCTTATTACTAACTACAACAACAATTTTTCAGAGGTTGTTAGGTTACAGCAACAGATAGGTTTAAACCCTAAAGATGGGTTGTATGGCAAGCTCAGAACTGCAGTGCACGAAGTTGAGGTGCTATTAAAAGAGCAAGATAACTTTGAGCTTTTATCGGCAATGCTACAGCTGCGACGCGCTGAGAAAGATTTTATGCTGCGCTTTGATGCAAAATACTTAACTCGCTTTAACGAACTTATTAGTACGTTTAAACAAAAAATTACCCAAGCTGATTTGCAAAGTAGTTATAAGTCGCAAATAAGCCCTTTAATAGATACGTATCAAAGTGCTTTTCAAAATCTTGTAAAGGCACAAACGCAGTTAGGGCTAGATTTAGACTCTGGTGCACTAGGCGTTATGCGTATTAACGTAGAAAAAAGCGATCAGGTTGTTGGTCAAATTGTTGAGTCAACCAAGCTGGAAGTTGAGAAAAGCGTTGACCAAGCGCAGTTTATTGCCATCGTTGTATTTGTTATTTCGGGGATTATAGTGTTGGCGCTGGTGTACTTTACTAGCCACTCAATTATTGTGCCTATTGAGCGGGTATATCACACCATAAACGACATACGCCGTAATAACGACTTAAGCGTAATGATAGAGCAAACAGGTAATGATGAAGTTACCATTATGACGTCGGACTTTAATAGTTTAATAGGCGATTTTAAAAACCTCATAAACGAAGTGAATACCGCGCTTAATACGTTAAATGTGGCAACAGAGCACTTATCTGAAAGTACCTCTGCAACAAGTTCAGGCATGCAAGAGCAGTTACACGAAGCGGATATGGTTGCCACTGCGGCTACGCAAATGCAGGCAACGATTCAAGATATTTCTCATAATACCGAAGCTGCTGCTAAAAAAGCAGAGTCAACCAATCTAAGCGCGCAGCAAGGGCGTAATGAAGTAGACTCTACGGTTAAGCACATACGCGATTTATCTTCGTCGTTAGGTAACGCATCAAGTGTGGTATCGCAACTTGAAAAAGACGGTGAAACCATAGGTTCTGTGCTCGATGTAATCAGAGGCATTGCAGAGCAAACCAATTTACTCGCATTGAATGCCGCGATAGAAGCCGCTCGTGCTGGGGAGCAAGGGCGAGGATTTGCTGTTGTGGCGGATGAAGTACGCTCGCTTGCGCAACGTACACAAGAGTCTACCAGTGAAATTGAAGGCATTATTAATACGCTTCAGCAGCGCACGCAAGAGGTAGTAAGTATTATGCATCAATGTCGCTCGCAAGGTGATGAAAGTGCTTCACAAGCTATTAAAGCGGGTGATTTACTGGGTGCTATTACCGAAGATGTGCAAACCATAATGGAAATGAGTACTCAAATTGCCGTTGCTATTGATGAGCAAAGTCAGGTGGCATCAGAGGTGAACAAAAATGTAGTACGCATTAGAGACATTGCCCAAGATGCCTCTGAGCATGCAGTTAATAATGCGCAAACCAGTGAAGAAGTCTCTGAACAAGCGCGCGTATTATTTGCGGCTATTGATAAATTTAAAGTGTAATACAGTGTAGCGTTTAAAAAGCCAATAAGGTTTAGGGAACAAACTTTATTGGTACGCTATCTTTGTTTTGTTCGTGCTCGGCAAGACGCGCTTGGTATTTATCCCACAAGGTTTCGTGCTGCGCTTGTAGTGTTTCAAAGTAGCTCCAGCTAAATAGCCCGCTGTTATGGCCATCATCAAAGTCTAATCTCAGTGCGTAATGCCCCACCGGTACAATCTTTTTTATACCAACATGTTGTTTATTAAGTACCAACTTCATTGGCTCTGCACCATGCCCTTGCACTTCGGCCGAGGGAGAGTGAACGCGTAAAAACTCGCAGCTAAATACAGCCATACTGTCATCATCAAAGTAAACATCTAGGTTTTTACTCACGCTATGATAATGCACTTTTGTTACGTGTTTCATTTTATATATCCCATTAAAAAGCCCCCAACATGGAGGCTTTTAGTATAGTATTTTCGCCTACCTTATAAAATAAAGCGGCTTAAATCTTCATCTTCAACTAATGCGCCTAAATGTTTTTCTACATAAGCGGCATCAATAGTAAGGGTAGAGCCTGCTTGTTCAGATGCATCGTATGAAATTTCTTCCATTAGCTTTTCCATTACCGTATGTAAGCGACGAGCACCAATGTTTTCGGTTTTCTCGTTTACCTGCCAAGCGGCTTTAGCAATGCGCTCTATTGCATCATCGTTAAACTCAACATTTACTTGCTCAGTTTTAAGCAATTCACGTTGCTGCTCAGTAAGGGAAGCATGTGGCTCGGTAAGAATTCGTTTAAAGTCATTAGCACTTAGTGCTTCAAGCTCTACACGAATAGGTAAACGACCTTGTAGCTCAGGGATCATGTCTGATGGTTTAGCCATTTGGAACGCACCCGATGCAATAAATAGCATGTGGTCTGTTTTCACCATACCGTGCTTAGTATTAACGGTTGAGCCTTCAATTAGTGGAAGTAGGTCGCGTTGTACACCTTCACGGCTAACATCTGGGCCTGACGAATCGCCACGCTTACAAATTTTGTCTATTTCATCAATAAACACAATGCCGTTTTGCTCTACTGCAAAAATAGCCTGCTCTTTTAGCTCTTCAGGGTTAACTAATTTAGCGGCTTCTTCTTCGGTTAATAACTTAAAGGCTTCTTTAATTTTTAACTTACGCTTAGTACGTTTGTCGCCACCCATGTTTTGGAACATGCTTTGCAGCTGGTTGGTCATATCTTCCATACCAGGAGGCGCCATAATCTCTACATTTGGCTGTGCTTGCGCTAGATCTATTTCTATTTCTTTATCATCAAGCTGGCCTTCGCGTAATTTTTTACGGAATGTTTGACGAGTAGATGAGTTGTCATCGCGCTGCGTTTCACCGTATTGATCTTTAGCCGGTGGTAAAAGTGCATCTAAAATACGCTCTTCTGCTGCTTCTTCTGCACGGTGTTTAAACTTTTTAGTTTGTTGCTCGCGGGTCATTTTAATTGATACATCAACTAAATCGCGAATGATAGTCTCTACTTCTTTACCAACATAACCCACTTCAGTAAATTTAGTCGCCTCTACTTTAATAAAAGGCGCATTAGCGAGTTTAGCTAAACGGCGGGCAATTTCAGTTTTACCGACACCGGTTGGGCCAATCATTAAAATGTTTTTAGGGGTTACTTCGCTGCGTAAGTCATCGTTTAGTTGCATACGGCGCCAGCGATTACGCAGGGCAATAGCCACGGCTTTTTTAGCATTAGCTTGACCAATAATATGCTGATCTAACTCGTGTACAATTTCTCTTGGGGTCATAGCAGACATAATGGGTCCTATTATAATTCTTCGATTGTTTGGAAGTTGTTGGTAAATACACAGATGTTGCCAGCAATGGTCAGGCTTTTTTCTACGATATCGCGAGCGCTTAAATCGGTGTTTTCTAATAGGGCAGTGGCTGCTGATTGAGCAAAGTTACCACCGCTACCAATAGCAATTAAATCGTTTTCTGGCTGCACTACATCACCATTGCCGGTGATAATTAGTGAAGCAGTTTCATCTGCAACCGCAAGGAGTGCCTCAAGCTTGCGTAAAGCTCTGTCGCTACGCCAGTCTTTGGCCATTTCTACAGCGGCTTTAGTGAGGTTACCTTGGTGCATTTCTAGTTTGCTTTCAAAGCGTTCGAAAAGGGTAAAGGCATCAGCAGTACCGCCGGCAAAACCAGCAATTACTTTGCCATTATAAAGGCGTCGAACTTTACGGGCGTTGCCCTTCATTACGGTATTACCAAGTGAAACTTGGCCGTCGCCACCAATTACTACTTTATTGTCGCGGCGTACACTTACGATAGTGGTCATGTTATTCCTCATCATCAAGCTGCGGGGGCAGCTTGTAAAAAACGATTATGATGAGGTTATATGGGTGAATGGACTAATTTCAAGTCCAGCCCCAAATTCCGCAGCTAACAACATGCACTCGCTTGAGTTTGTTTTTGTCGCTTTCGGCTTGGCGCTTTGTTTTATAAGGGCCTAAACGCACTTTATACCAAACACCATTAGTACCTGTGGTCTTTTTAATTTCAGAAATTAAGCCCGCAAAGGCAATTTTAGCTTTGAGGGTTTCGGCTTGTGCGTGTGTTCTAAACGACCCACACTGCATAACATAGGGGCCTTTTTGCTCAATTTCTCTTACTTCAACTTGGATCTCGTGCTCTTTAATTTCTTCAATGAACTTAGGAGCGCGAGGTTTAGCTATTTCTACTTTTTCAGCTGTTTTAGGGTGCGCCTGCTGCTCAACAAGCTCAGGGTCGGCGTTATTTTTAATAAACCATAAGCCGTAAGCAAAGCCGCCTACAAACAAAACAGTAATAACAACTAAAAGTATAGGAAATGGTTTTTTAGCAGGGGCTTGCTTGGTGTTTTTTCTACCCGCTGGTTTTTTATTAATATAATCGTGCTGTGCCATTTGGCTTTAACCTAAATCATGTCTATAGGGTCAACATCAAGACTCCAGCGCACTTTTTGTGCAAGTTTGCTGGTGCTTAAATAATCGACCATTTGCGCAAGATACTGATGCAATACTTTGCGGTCTTGCGCTTGAATATGCAATTGAAACCGGTACATACCCGCCACTCTTTCTAGTGGAGCAGGAATTGGACCGAGCAATTGTATACCAGATACACCGTTAACAGGAACCAAATCCGTCAAAAAATCGACAACGAGCTTAATACTGTGCCCTTGTGCTCTAACTATAGCCATATTGGTAATGGGTGGAAGGTCGGCATCATCACGCTCACTTAAAGCAAAACGGGCAAAATCTTGGTAGCCATTATTTACTAAGTCCTGCAATAAAGGGTGTTCAGGAAAGTGGGTTTGCAGTAATACTTGGCCTGGCTCACCAGAGCGACCCGCGCGCCCAGCAACTTGAGTTACCAGCTGGGCTAAATGCTCTGTGGCTCTAAAATCGCACGAGTACAAGCCGCTATCTACATCTAATATAAGCACTAAGCTAACATCGGCAAAATGATGACCTTTAGCCAACATTTGTGTGCCCACTAAAATACGCGCCCCGCCTTGGTTTATCTCCTCTAAGGCTTTTTCTAAGCTCCCTTTACGGCGGGTTGAATCGCGGTCGATGCGGGTTACGGGTGTATCGGGGAATTCACTCGATAAAAATTCTTCAATTTGTTCGGTGCCTTTACCGTTAGGAAAAATTTGTGTGCTACCGCAATCAGGACACTGGTGAGGTACTGGGTGTTGCTCTCCACAGTGGTGGCAAATCATTTGGCCAATGGCTTTATGAAAGGTTGCGCTGGTGCTGCAGCGATTACACTCACTCAGCCACCCGCATTCGTGACAAATTAGCGTAGGAGAAAAGCCACGACGATTTAAAAACACCATAACTTGCTTACCACGGTTTAAATGTTGGCGCATAGTGGCAAGACTTGCGTGTGCAATACCCGCTTGGTCGGGCTGGCCTTTCATATCGAGCAACATAAACTGATTATCGGTCGCAGTTTGTGCGCGCTCTGTAAGGCTTAAAAGTTGGTATTTGTTGTTTATAGCTTTGTGCAGTGTTTCGAGCGCAGGGGTGGCACTGCCTAAAATAAGCGGTATTTTGTGCTGAAATGCCCGATAAGCGGCTAAATCGCGTGCGTGGTAGCGTAAAGTATCCTGCTGTTTAAATGAAGAGTCATGCTCTTCATCAACCACTATCATTCCTAACTTTAAAAAAGGTAGAAAAATACTCGAACGGGTACCTATTACAATTGCGCAGCTGCCTTTTTCGCAAAAACGCCATGTTTGCAAGCGTTCGTTATCGGTTAGGGCAGAGTGCCATAGCATAATTGGCGTATCGGGAAAGCGACGACGAAATCGGTTAACAGTTTGTGGTGTTAAGCCTATTTCAGGCACCAGCACTAAGGCTTGCTCGCCACGTTTAAGGACTTCTTCTAGGCATTGTAAATACACTTCGGTTTTACCACTGCCTGTCACACCTTCTAATAAAAAGCTCTTAAAGCCAACACTTTGATTTATTGTAGTGCACGCTACGGCTTGCTCTTTATTTAGTACTGGCTTGGTGCCGACTGTGGGCGCAACGCTTTGCCATTGATTATCATGCTCAATGCTTTGGGTTATAAGCTCTTTACCTATTAAGGCATCTATTGTTTTTTTACTAAAGCCGAGCGCTTTTAGCTCGGTTATCGACGACTTACCCGATTGCGCGAGTTGCTTTAATAAATTTAGCTGAGTTTTCGCTTTTAATGATGGAACCTTTGCGCCTTTTTCGGTAAGGCTAATCATGTTAATGCTGGTTTTATCTGGGTTTTCACCTTGGCGAAGCGCACCTGGCAGCGCAATGTGTATGGTTTCGCCGAGCGGATAGCAATAATAGCGTGCAGTAAAGCTAAGCAGTTCTAAATGCTGTGATGATAAAATAGGAGTTTGGTCAATAACCTCAGTAACCGCTTTAATTTTGTTATCTGGTACGTCGGTATGCGTTTTAAGAGCGAGAACAACCGCTACTTTCTTTTGATTGCCAAAAGGCACTAAAACACGCATCCCTGGCATAATAGGCGCCGAGGGCGAGATGAGTTGTTCATCTATTTTATAATCAAAGGTGCGTGGTAACGGAACTTTAATAGCAACTTCAACAAAACGCATAACAACTCATGTGATAAAGGGTAATAGCTTAATGTACTAAAAATAAGGCTAAAAACCTACATACAAATGGATGCGGTAGCGCTGGTTGGTTACTTTTTTGGCAAAAAGCGTAATTAAAGCTTGTGCGGGACAAGCTAGTTGGATAAAATCCGCGGCCTATAAATTTGTTTTAACGACGTATGGTGCCAGACTTCGGGTTTGGAGAGCGATGCGGCCTTAACTAGAGGTTCCTATGAAAGAAGGTATTCACCCTAAGTACGAAGCAATTTCTGCAACATGTTCATGCGGAAACAAATTCGAAACTCGTTCTACTCTTTGTAAAGACATTCACCTAGACGTATGTTCTGCGTGTCACCCGTTTTACACTGGTAAGCAAAAGATTTTAGACACTGGCGGCCGTGTTGATCGCTTCAACAAGCGCTTCGGTGCACTTAGCAGCAAGAAGTAATTATTGCTGTTTAGTAAAAAAAGCACCTTAGGGTGCTTTTTTTGTGCCTAAAATTCATCATTTTTACGAAAAAATTACCGATTGTTGCCGTACTACGTGTGCATAACTATTTCCTGTTCTTATTCTGAATATGCATAAACCTTTGCAGACAAACTCACAATTCTTCTCTATATTTTTTATACGTTAATTTTTAACCAAGCTGCTAAAAGTGCTTATCGTGGCGATATTTGTTTTTAACGGTGATAAACGCGCCATATTGGTGCATTTTACTATTTTAATATTCTGCTATTTTACAAAAATATTGGCAGGGCAAAATGAACCTCAAAAAGCACTTTTTGAATGAATTTTTATTTGTTTAATATTGATAACTTTTAGCGAAGTTGCTGATAAATCACTTAAAATTAACGGATATAGCATATAACAGGATAGACCTGATATTGCTTGGAATTTAAAAATAATAAGAGTATCTTAGCCCCATACTCCCTCTCACTTAACTTAAATTGCAGGATACCATCGCGTTATGTCAGATTTTCGTGAACAAGCATTACACTACCACTCTCACCCCGTTCCAGGCAAAATCAGCATTGAGCTAACAAAACCAGCCGAAACGGTGCAAGACTTAGCATTAGCATACAGCCCTGGTGTTGCAGAGCCTGTGCGCGAAATTGCAGCAGACCCAGCCAATGCATATAAATATACCGGTAAAGGTAATATGGTTGCGGTGATCAGTAATGGTACGGCAATTTTAGGTTTGGGTAATTTGGGGCCATTAGCCTCTAAACCTGTTATGGAAGGTAAGGCGCTTTTATTTAAACGTTTTGCTGGCTTAGATTCTATTGATATTGAAGTTAAGCATCGCACCACCGAAGACTTTATAAATACAGTGGCTAATATTGCCGACACGTTTGGTGGTATTAACTTAGAAGATATTAAAGCGCCAGAGTGTTTTGAAATTGAAAAAGCACTTATTGAGCGTTGCAGTATTCCGGTTTTTCATGATGACCAACACGGTACCGCTATTGTAACTGCGGCAGGTATGCTTAACGCCTTAGAAGTGCAGGGCAAATCAATAGAAGATGCCATTATTGTATGTTTAGGTGCAGGCGCAGCAGCGGTTGCTTGTATGGAGCTGTTAATTAAGTGTGGTGCACTGCGCGAACATATTTATATGCTAGACCGCAAAGGGGTTATTCATACTCGCCGCGATGACTTAAACGAATACAAACAGCTTTTTGCTAACAATACAGATAAGCGTACTCTACAAGATGTAATTGCTGATGCTGATGTGTTTGTAGGTGTATCGGGTCCTAACTTACTTGCACCTGAAGATCTAAAACTAATGGCCGATAAGCCAGTGGTGTTTGCATGTTCAAACCCAGATCCTGAAATTGCACCTGAGCTTGCGCACAGTGCACGTAAAGACTTAATTATGGCAACGGGGCGTTCTGATTTCCCTAACCAAGTTAATAATGTTTTATGTTTCCCGTTTATTTTCCGTGGTGCACTTGATGTACGTGCAAGCGCAATTAACGATGAAATGAAAATAGCCGCTGTTGAAGCTATTCGTAGTATTGCTAAAGAGCCAGTGCCTGAGCAAGTATTAAAAGCAGCGGGTGTAGAAAAGCTCGAATTTGGTGCAGATTACATTATTCCTAAACCGATGGACCCGCGTTTATTACCACGTATAGCCAAGGCGGTTGCTATTGCTGCTGTTGAATCGGGCGTAGCACAAATTGACTTACCGGAAAATTATATGGCGTAATATATAGCGCTTAAACAAAAAAACCTCAGCATGCTGAGGTTTTTTTGTTTAAAAAGACGTTTTATTCTTCGTCTAAAATAGGCACTTCTAAACCCATTTCTTGCATTATTTTTTTAACTTCTTCAGGTACTTTTTCTGCGTTATCTTTACGTAGGTCATCATCATTAGGTAATGGCTGGCCTGTAAAGGCATGCAAAAACGCTTCGCATAGTAACTCGCTGTTTGTTGCATGACGCAGGTTGTTTATTTGACGACGTGTACGCTCATCAGTTAATACTTTTAATACATTTAGCGGGATCGAAACGGTGATCTTTTTAACTTGCTCTGATTTTTTCCCGTGTTCTGCGTATGGGTGAATATACTCACCATTCCATTTAGCCATAAGATGTATCGTTGCCTCAGATTATTAATTTCTCACACGGCGTAAAAAGCGTGTAAATATGCGTGAAATTCTATCGTTTTAAAAAAGATAGTCAAATAATAGATAGCAATCTATCTTAATAAGCTGGCTGTAATAGTAAATACAGCCTCATTGAAGCTTTACACATCTGTTATTTTTAGCCATCTAGAGCTTTAAAAGCTTTGACTTATTATAATGGATAACTTACTCTTTTAGACGTCTAAACATCCAAATTAATCAGGTGACGAATATGAGCGAAAAAAACAAAGCAACCATTGCTGTACGAAATGGGGTTGATGCCGATAAACATCATGGCGCCGTTGTACCGCCAATTTATTTATCGACGACTTATTCGTTTGCCGATTTTGATACTAAGCGCGCATACGACTATGGACGCAGTGGTAATCCTAATCGCGATATTTTAGCTGACACTCTAGCAGAGCTTGAAGGTGGCGCACGCGGAATTATTACTGCTACGGGCATGGCAGCAGTGCACTTAGCCACACAGTTATTAAATAACGATGATACATTGGTTATTCCTCACGATTGTTATGGCGGCAGCTACCGTTTATTTACGTCGTTAGAAAAGCGCGGCTTGCTTAAACTTAAAGTACTTGATTTAACTAAACCAGAAAGCCTAGAACAAATTTTAACCATTAAACCTAAATTAATTTGGATAGAAACACCAAGTAACCCTGTGCTGCGCCTAACGGATATTAAAGCCGTGACGGATATAGCAAAACAGTGCGGTGCATTAGTGGCCGCCGATAACACCTTTTTATCACCGGCATTACAAAACCCAATTAAGTTTGGCGTAGATATTGTTGTGCACTCAACCACTAAATATATAAACGGCCATTCTGATGTTGTAGGCGGTGCAGTTGTTGCTGCAACACAAGAGCTTGGTGATGAGCTTGCTTGGTGGGCCAATAACATTGGTATTACCGGCGCACCATTTGATAGCTATTTAACGTTACGTGGTTTACGTACTTTAAATGTGCGTTTAAAACAGCACCAAGAAAATGCCCTGGCAATTGCTAAATACCTAGAAAGCTCTGAGTATGTTAGCCAAGTTTACTACCCAGGCCTTGAATCGCATCCTCAACATGCGCTTGCTAAAGCCCAACAGCTCGGGTTTGGTGGTATGGTTAGTTTTGATATTAAAGGCGATGTGAATGATGCTGCGGCGTTTTTAACAAGCCTTAAAGAATTTAGCTTAGCAGAATCGTTAGGTGGAGTTGAGAGTTTAATTTGTCATCCTGCGACCATGACTCACGCAGGTATGGACGCTCAAGCACGTTTAGAGGCGGGTGTGGGCGATACGCTAATTCGTATTTCGGTCGGTATTGAAGATGTAGAAGACCTACTGGCTGATTTTGAACGTGTATTTAACTTAGTTAAACCTGGGCAAAATAAAAATGTAGGGCGCGTTGGTAAAGCTGCAGGCAATGCCAATGGTGATGTAAAGCAGCAGGCTGCTCATCCAGCGTTGTGGTGATTGAGTATGGTAAACAGTGTACATAAATTTGGCGGCTCGAGCTTAAGCTCGGGCGAGCGTTATCAAAGTGTGGCAAAAATAATTATTGGCCACACACAGCCTGGCGATTGCGTGGTTGTATCTGCTGCGGGTAAAACCACCGATACATTGGTTTCGCTGTGGCAAAGTTATCAACAACAAGATAAGCAAGCCGTTGCTGATATTTTGCTGCAATTGAGTAATCACCAAACAGCATTAATTGAAGAGTTATTAAAAGCCGGTGCTAAACACACGGCTTTAGCTGTGTTAGCGCAAGAGCTAAGTGATGTAGCGGAGCAAGCCAGCAAGCAGCAGTTGCAAGAGGCAGCCTTACTGGCGCATGGTGAGCTGTGGTCTGCGCGATTATTAGCAGCCTATTTAGCGCAATTAAACATTCAAGCGTGTGCTCATGATGCTAGAGCGCTGTTTAGTGTAACAAGCGGGGAGCTTTTGCATGCGCAAAATAAACAGCAATGCAGCCAAGTCATTGATGCAAATAAGATTAACGTAGTAACAGGGTTTATCGCAGCAAGTGCTGATGGTAAAACAGTTACGCTTGGGCGCAATGGCAGTGATTACAGCGCCACCTTATTGGCTAATTATTGCGACGCACAAAATGTATGTATTTGGACTGATACGCCAGGGGTATTTAGTGCCGACCCACGTAAAGTTGAAAAGGCGATTAAGTACAACAAGGTGTGCCGTGAACAAGCTAACTTATTAGCTCGATTGGGTAACCCTGTGTTACATGCTAAAACGCTTTCGCCTTTAAAAAACAGTAATATTAAACTGGCTGTACGTAGTAGTTTTGATGTGCAAACTGCCCCTACCGATATTGTAAAACAAGGCAAAGCTAAGCAAAAACGGTTTATTACTACATTACAAAACGTTGATTTACTGCTCGTTGAAGGCCTTAACGCGGGTGAAGTGGCGCATGTTAGCCAGCTTATTCAGCACAGCCTTCATCATTTTATACACAACGGCGATACATACTTAGTTGTGCCCGCAGGTGCAACGCATCAAGTAGTGAGTTATTTTGCTGGGCGAGCAAATATCAGCGAGTCTAATTTAAATGGCTGCGCGGTGGTTGCGCCTACGCAAGATGTTTATACACTAAGTACATTAGCGGCTGAGGTTTTAAATCAGCAAAGTATTCACCCTCGTTTTATTCATCAAGATACAGGCTATACATTGCTGTTAACGGATCAGTTAATAGAAAGCGATGTACTTAGTTTATTGCACGAAAAATTAATTAATAAAGGCCAAGAAGTTGCCCTGGTTGTGGCTGGCTTAGGTAATGTAGGCGATGAATTTTTAAGCCAGCTGGATGCTCAATTTAAGCGTTTGTCGGGCGATTATAGTATTAAGCTAGTTGGGTTAATTCGCTCGCAACATATGCTATTTAATGCCTCGGGTATTACGCTTGGGCAATGGAAAAAACAATGGCAGCATAATGCGGTTGCTTATGAGCAGGCGGATTTATTAAGTGCATTAAACGAACTTGATTACGAGCACAAAGTTGTTGTTGATATAACGGCAAGCGAGCAATTTAGCCAATTATACACTGACTTTGTTGAGCGAGACTGCCATTTAATAAGTGCTAACAAGTACGCAGGCACTGCTGCATCTAATTGGTATAACGCGCTGCGCCAAAGTATTAGCGAGCGTAACTTGCATTGGCGCTACAACACCAGTGTTGGGGCAGGGTTGCCAATTAACTTTGCGTTAGCTGATTTACAAAATAGTGGCGATAAAATTACCCGTATTGAAGGTGTTTTCTCGGGCACACTCTCGTGGCTATGCAGTAAGTACGATGGCAGTGTGGCATTTTCTGACCTTGTTCTTGAAGCGCAAAAAATGGGCTTTACAGAGCCTGATCCTCGCGAGGATTTATCGGGCCGCGATATGCAACGTAAATTGCTGATACTTGCACGCGAGCTTGGCATTGAATTAGATTTAAATGATATAAGCTTACAAGCATTAATGCCTGATGAGTTAGCCCAAGGTTCATGGGGTGACTTTTTAGCGGATAAAGATAAGCTAAATGCGTTTATTAAACACCATGCCGATGCGGCAAATGCTCAAGATGCTGTACTTAGGTATACCGGTTTACTGGCATTAGAGCAGGGTAAAGTATCGGCGAAGGTAGGTATTACTTACGCGCCTAAAGGGGACGCCTTAGCTAACTTAACACCTGGCGATAATATCTTTGTTATTAATAGCCAGTGGTACAACGAAAACGCCTTAGTAATACAAGGCCCAGGGGCGGGCAAAGAAGTGACCGCCGCGGGCGTGCACTCTGATTTATATTGGTTAGTTAAAAACTTAAAATAGCGCAGCAAATATTAATAGTAAAACGGCAGCTTGTGTAAGCTGCCGTTTTTGTTTTTAGAATAACTCTTCTTCTGTTTTTGTATCTTCTTCAAAAATATCAGTTGGCTGAGACAGCACATATTTTGTAGGCGCAGTGCCTTTTTCAAAATATTCAAAGCGACTGGTGTAGTCGTTTTTATGACTTAACAAACCTGTTTTTAAATCGATACGAATTGAAACTAGACCTTCAGGAGGCTCTATTGGCGCCTCTGGTGTGCCCTCAAGCGCCACTTTCATAAAATCAACCCAGGCAGGCTGTGCCGTTTTGGCGCCCGATTCAGCACCAGAGATTTGACTGCTATCTAGGTTGTTATTATAGGTTGAGCGTCCTAACGAGTTACCTGGGTTGTCAAAACCAACCCATACAGACGTTACTACATTGCGGTTAAAGCCGCTAAACCAAGTATCAACAGAGTCATTGGTTGTGCCTGTTTTACCCGATAGATCGCGTCTATCTAATGCTTGCGCACGCCAACCTGTCCCGCTCCAGCCTGTTTTATGGGTCCAGCTACCGCCACCCCATACTGCGCTGTGCATTGCTTCAGCAATTAAAAAAGCATTTTGCTTTGAAATAACACGTGGTGCACAACGTGGTTGCGTGGCTGTATCATCTGTTATGTCGGTATCTAGGTTATTGTTGGCAAAGCTATCCACTGCTTGAGAGATGGGTAATAGCTCGTCTTCATCGCAAGCAAGAGCCGGGTTTGCTTTAAATAGTACATTGCCATAGGCATCTTGAATTTCAGATATAAAGTAAGGTTCAATTAAGTGACCGCCATTAGCAAATGCGCTCATGCCGCGAGCAAGCTCTAATGGCGTGATTGATGCACTCCCTAATGCTAACGATTCACTGCGGTTGATATCAGCATCTTTAAAACCAAACTTAAGCAAGTGATCGGCGGTGCGTTGTAACCCTACACCGCGAAGTAAGCGCACAGAAATAACGTTTTTAGATTGTGCAAGTGCACGGCGAATACGTATAGGGCCATTATAAACGGCTGGGCTGTTTTTTGGTCGCCACGCTACACCTAAACTTTTATCCCACTGGTTTATTGGCGCGTCGTTTAAAATAGAGGCCAATGTATAGCCATTTTCGAGCGCAGCAGAATAAATAAAGGGTTTAATATTAGAGCCAACTTGGCGTTTAGCTTGTACCGCTCGGTTGTATTGGCTTTGCTCAAAACTGTAACCGCCTACTATAGCTTTAATACGGCCATCTTGTGGGTCGAGTGAAACAAGTGCACTGGCAGCTTCTGGTATTTGGCTTAGTAGGTAACTGTCGTCGTCATTTTTACGCAGCCATATTTGCATGCCAGGGGTAAGAATGTCAGTAGCGGCTTTAGGGGCAAAACTTTGGCGGTAGCGAGTAATGTATTTGCGCGCCCATTTTAAATTATCCCAATCAAGTGTGGTGCGCTGGCCATTTTTTAAAATAACGTCAGCGGTTTTCTCTGCCACATTTAACACCACGCCAGCATGCAAATCAGCTATTTCTTTAACAGGTTTTAGCTTTTCTATAATTTGCTGCTCACTTAAGGCGGGCTGTGTTTCTGGATCCCATAACACGTCTACAGACCCACGAAAGCCATGACGCATATCGTAGTTATGTAAATTATTAACTAAAGCTGTTTGCGCAGCCTTTTGAACTTTAGACTCCACAGAGGTAAATATTTTAAAGCCAGAGTTATATGCTTTTTCTACACCGTAGCGCTCAACCATCTCAGCACGAACCATCTCAGAGATATAAGGGGCGTAAAGGTCTATCTCAGCACCGTGAAAATAAGCAGTGATAGGCTGGTTAGCCGCATCGTTGTATTGCTGTTGCGTAATATAGTTTTCAGTAAGTAAGCGACCAAGCACTACATTACGACGTGCTTTAGCTCTAATTGGGTTACGAATCGGGTTAAGCGCCGAAGGGGCTTTAGGTAAACCGGCAATCATTGCTATTTGTGCAAGAGTTAGGTCTTTTAGCTCTTTGCCATAGTAAACTTGAGCAGCAGCACCAATACCAAATGCACGATTACCTAGTTCTATTTTATTAAGATACAGCTCAAGAATTTCGTCTTTTGTTAATACACTTTCAATATGTAGGGCTATAAAAATCTCTTTAACTTTACGAATATACGCTTTTTCTCGTGTTAAAAAGAAGTTACGAGCAAGCTGCATAGTAATGGTACTCGCGCCTTGTTTTTTCTCACCTGTTGAAATTAACACAATAGCAGAGCGGACAATACCAATAGGGTCTATACCAATATGGTCATAAAAACGGTTATCTTCTGTGGCTAAGAAGGCATTAATTAAAGGTTGAGGTATTTCGTCTATAGTAACGGGGATGCGGCGTTTTTCACCAAATTGATTAATTAAGAGTCCATCTTTGGTAAAGACTTGCATAGGGGTTTGTAATTGCACGTCTTTTAAAACTTGCACACTGGGGATATCAGGTTTAACGTAATAATAAAGGCTGATTAAAGTGATCAGACCAATTAACGTGCAAATGATAAAAAATTGTAATGTTCTTTTTAATAAAATCACTTATATTTCCCTAAATGGACTCCCAATTGCGAGTTTAGACTGCTAGTATATATTGATTAAAAAATGAATAATATTTTTTACTATAAAAATTATAACTTGTTTATTATTAAAACAAAGGTCAAGTTGCAAACATGCTAAGTCAACTATTTCAAAAGCCATTACCTGCGATGGTCGGAATTGATATCGGATCGCACTCTATCAAAGCAGTGCTTTTAAGTGAAATTGAAACGGGATTTCGACTAGAAGCACTTGCAATTGAACCCATGCCAAAAGGTGCAATGAGCGAGCGCTCTATTCAGGATATCGAAGCAATTGGTAACATAATTACAAAATTAAAAAGAAAACTACCAAAATCGTTAAAATCAGCGGCAGTGGCTGTATCAGGACAAACCGTTATCACTAAAGTTATTTTTATGGATGTTTCATTAAGTGACGCTGAATTAGAGTCGCAAATTGAAATAGAAGCTGACAGCTTAATACCTTACCCCCTTGATGAAGTGAGTTTAGATTTTGAAAAGCTCTCTACCAACGAAGCCGACCCGAGTAAAATGAATGTGTTGTTATCTGCTGCGCGTACAGAAAGTGTTGAAGCCCGTGTGGGCGCGCTGGAGGCGGCAAACTTAACCGCTAAAGTGGTTGATGTTGAAAGCTATGCGTTAAGTAGAGCGATGGAGGTGTATTATCAGCAACTGCCAAGTGATGCCTTTAATAAGTGTGTTGCCGTGGTAGATATTGGCGCTGTATTAATGTTGGTGAGTGTCGTTCAAGCGGGTGAAACAATTTATACCCGCGACCAAGTATTTGGTGGCGACCAATATACTAATAGTATTGTATCTTATTATAATAAAAGTTTTGATGAGGCCGAAATAGGCAAAACAACGGGTGATTTACCTGCTAATTATACTTTTGAAGTGCTGGCACCGTTTCAGACATCACTATTGCAACAGGTGCGCCGTGCGGTACAAATGTTTTTAACAACCACAGGTAAAGATCAAGTAGATTATATAGTGCTAACCGGCGGTACATCAATGATAGACGGTTTAGATAGGTTGTTAATTGAAGAGCTCGGTATTCATGCTGTGGTGGCTGAACCGTTCGCTAATATGGAAATTTCGCCAAAAGTAGACAGAAATGTAATGCAAAGAAATAGAACGCAGTTTGCAATTGCTACTGGTTTGGCATTGAGGAGCTTTTCATCATGCCACATATAAATCTACTGCCGTGGCGAGAGCTACAACGAGAAGAATCAAAAAAGAAATTTATAACTATATTAATAGCAGTAGTACTAGGTAGTTTTGCAAGTATGTACTTACTTAGCTCTTTTTACGCGGGTTTAAAAGATGGGCAGAACTTAAAAAATAATTATTTAAGCTCAGAAATCAGTACTCTTGATAAAAAAATTAGTGAGATTAGAGATCTCGATAAGCGAAAAGAGAATTTACAACAACGAATGCGGTTGATTGAAGAGCTACAAAGCAGCCGTAATTTAGGTACTCAAATTATGGATGAAGTAGCTAAAATTGTTCCTCAAGGCGTGTATTTAACTAAGCTTGAGCGGCGTGGTACACAAATACATGTGTTAGGGCGCAGTGAATCAAACAATCGTTTATCTACTATGCTACGTCAGGTACAAGGCTCTTATCTATTAGAAAGGCCAATCATGCAGGGCATTGTGGCAGGCGATCAAACATCACGGTTACTCAGTGATTTTAATATGGAGTTTTATGTAAAGCCATTTGATAAAATTGGTGAGGTAAGTGATGAACCTTGATTTAAAAGCCTTAAATGAAATAGATTGGAATGAAATTGAGCTCGACAACATTGGTGAATGGCCGGTTGCAGTAAAAGCAATTTGTTGCTTATTTGTCGCCGGTTTAGTGTTGTTTTTTAGTTACAGCTTATTGGTATCTGATGAAATAGACAGCTATCACAGCGCGGTAGCAAAAGAAGTCGAGCTGCGTACTACCTACAGAACTAAATATGCTGTAGCCAGTAAGCTTGATATATATCGCCAGCAAATGGTTGAGATGGAAGATAAGTTTTCACAACTACTAAAGCGATTACCTACCTCAAATGAAACCCCTGGCCTTTTAGACGATTTATCTTATGTAGGTACTACTAGCGGTTTAACATTTTTGAAAATTGGCTGGTTACCTGAAATCGAAAAAGAGTTTTATACCGAGCTGCCTATAAAAATTGAAGTAATAGGTACTTACCATGAGTTTGGTGAATTTGTAGGAAAAGTAGCCCAATTACCACGAATTGTAAGTTTACATGACTTTTCGATTGTATCATCTGGTGAAAAGCAACTAACATTCAGTGTGGTAGCAAAAACGTATCGTTATGAAGAAGGGGTTAAAAAGTGAGACTAGTCCCTTTATTATCATTGTCTGTTTTATTGTTGGCAGGTTGTAACGACGATACGTCTGAGCAAAAAGAATTTATTGACCAAGTTAAGGCCAGCACCACGCCTAAAGTTGAGGGAATACCTGAATTAACGCAGTTTGAACATTTTGAATATAATGCATCGCAGCTGCGTAGTCCTTTTGTGGCTCCACAGCCTGAAATTATTCAAAATAAACTAACGCAAATTAAAAATTGTTTACACCCTGACCCTGATAGAGTGAGAGAGCCACTAGAAAAGTATCCGCTCGATAACCTATCAATGAAAGGTACATTAGGCTCTAGCGGTCAAATGTGGGCACTGATCACCGCAGCGGATGAAACGTTGCATAGGATAACGGTAAATAATTACTTAGGCACGTATGACGGTAAAGTTAAGTCTGTAAGTAGTGATTATGTAGAACTAGTTGAATTAATCCCTGATGGGTCGGGTTGTTGGAAAGAGCGGCTGACTAAATTGGAAATGTTAGAGGCGGCAAATAATGGCGCAAATTAATAATAAAAAAGGTAAAACCCACATGTATAAGGATGTACTTTGGCATCATCGTTTTCAAATGGTGTTATTTGTCATATTGGCTCTTTTTGTTGTAAAAACAGCCAGTGCAGCGCCATTACTTTATGATGTACGTTATAACCCCTTGCTAAAAGGCGAGACAGAGTTACAACTTGTATTTGACGAAGAGCTAACACAACAACCTAAAATTCAAGTACACAACACACCAGCACGCATAGAAATGTTATTTGATGGTGCAGAACTAGAACAGGGTCTTGAAAATGTGCCGGTCGATCACGCAGGTATTAACAGTGTGAGCAGCGTACTGACAGAGCAAGGCTTAAAAGTTACGGTAAATTTAGAGCGTTTAAAAATATACGAAACACAAGTTAATAATAACTTAGTGTCGTTGCGCGTATCTGATAACCCGCTTACTGAACAAGCTTCTGATGAAAGCAGCAATGGTAATAATGCCTCAAGCGCTTATATTAATCGGATTCAATCTATTGATTTTCGCCGTGGTGAAAAAGGTGAAGCAAAAGTTTTAGTATTTTTACAAGACACGCAAGCTGCAATAGAAGTACATGAAAGTGGTGGAAAAATAATTGCAGAGTTTCATCACACAGATATTTTAGACGACTTACTGTATGAATTAGATGTGCTAGATTTTGGTACTGTAGTAAGTACCATTGAGACCTTTAAAGAAGATAGCTTAAGCCGTGTAGTTATTGAGCCTAATGCTGCTTTTACCTTTACCTACCAGCAAATAGATAACATTTTAACGTTAACCATTGAAAAAGATGAAACGCAAAATGCCTATTTAGATGGCGGCAAGGAATATCAAGGTCGTCCAATGACCTTAAACTTCCAAGATATTTCGGTTAGAGCTGTACTGCAAATCATAGCGGGTTATAACGAGTTTAACTTAGTAACGAGTGACTCAGTAACTGGCAATATTACACTTCGTTTAGATGGCGTTCCATGGGATCAGGCTTTAGATGTTGTACTGCGTATTAAAGGCCTTGATAAGCGCATGGATGGCTCTATATTGATGGTTGCGCCAGCTGAAGAGCTCGCTGCACGTGAAGCTAAAGATTTACTAGCAAAACAAAAGGTCGAGGATTTAGAGCCGCTTTACAGTGAGTATATTCGTTTAAACTACGCTAAGGCTGAAGATTTTGCGGATTTACTGAAAACCGACACTAACAGCATCATTTCTGCCCGAGGCAGTGTATCGGTTGACCAGCGTACCAATACATTACTTATTAAAGATACAGCGAAGAGCATTGAGAGCATTCGCCGTATGATTGAAACACTCGATATCCCAGTGCAACAGGTTGTTATTGAATCACGTATGGTAACAGTGCGCGATAACGTCACAGAAGATTTAGGCGTGCGTTGGGGATTTAGTGATCAACAAGATAGTGATGGTATATCTGGCTCGCTTGAAGGAGCTGAGTCTATCTCAAATGGCACTATTCCTGATTTATCAGACCGTCTTAATGTAAACCTACCTATTACTAACCCTGCGGCAAGTATTGGTTTACACATAGCTAAGTTGGCTAATGGTACTTTAATTGATTTAGAGCTAAGTGCTTTAGAAGAAGAAAATAAAGGTGAGATTATTGCGAGCCCGCGCATTACTGCAGCTAATCAGCAAAAAGCACGTATTGAGCAAGGTACTGAAATCCCCTATACCGAATCAGCCTCAAGTGGTGCTACTACTGTAAGCTTTAAAAAAGCGGTATTGAGCCTTGAGGTTACACCGCATATAACGCCTGATAACAAAGTTATTTTAGACTTAGTTATTACACAAGATACTCGTGGCGAAACGGTTCAAACCGGAACAGGTGAAGCGGTTTCGATAGACACTCAACAAATTGAAACACAAGTGCTGGTTGATAACGGCCAAACCGTTGTGCTGGGTGGTATTTTTCAGCAGCAAATAATTAATACCACAAATAAAGTACCTGTACTTGGTGATATTCCGTATGTTGGACGCTTATTTAAGAGCACCAGCGAGTTTAATGAGAAACGTGAATTACTTATTTTCGTGACACCGAAAATACAAATAGACTAAAATTTAGTGGTTTTATGTTCGTCAACGAGTGTTTATTGATAATAATTGCTCGTTATATGGCTTTTTATTGTAATAGACTTGAAATACCCGGCCAATTACTGAGATAATCCCCTCCTTAATTTTGGGGCCAGGTCGTTAGGCGGGGTTTTATTTCAAATTTTAGAGTTCGTTTGTACTAAAAGATATGGCTGAGAAACGTAATATATTTCTAGTTGGCCCCATGGGGGCTGGCAAAAGCACGATTGGTCGTCACATCGCTGACCAATTACACCTTGAATTTGTCGATTCTGATCAAGAAATCGAACGCCGTACCGGTGCAGATATTGCCTGGGTGTTTGATCTTGAGGGTGAAGAAGGCTTTAGACTTCGTGAAGAATCTGTTATTGGCGACTTAACCGAAATGCAAGGTATTGTACTTGCAACCGGTGGTGGTTCAGTAATGAGTAAAGAAGTTCGAAACAAGCTTTCGGCTCGTGGTATCGTTGTATACCTAGAGACACCTATAGAAAAGCAAGTTGCACGCACGCAACGCGACAAGCGTCGCCCATTACTGCAAACTGAAGAAGCACCTCGTAATGTACTAGAGCGCTTAGCAGAAGAACGCGAGCCACTATACAAAGAAGTTGCCGATTTTGTTGTACGCACCGATGAGCAAAGCGCTAAAGTTGTTGCTAACCAAATCATCGAGAAATTAGATTTTTAAAAACCAATAATAAAGGAAATAACAAAGCATGCTTGAATTAACTGTTAATTTGGACGAGCGAAGTTATCCTATTTTTATTGGTCAATCTGCACTTCAAGATAATGGCCGCCTTGTTCACCACATTGGTGATTGTCGGCCTATCATTATCACTAACGACACAGTTGCGCCTTTATATTTACAAGGACTGCTTGATTCGTTAGCTGATCTAGACCCTCTTTCTTTTGTCATTCCCGATGGTGAGCAATACAAGTCACTTGAATGGTTTGAGAAAATATCTGCTTTTTTATTGCAAAATAATTGCGGCCGAGACACATGCTTAATTGCACTAGGTGGCGGCGTTATTGGCGATTTAACAGGCTTTGTTGCTGCATGTTATCAGCGCGGTGTACCGTTTATTCAAATTCCGACCACGGTACTATCACAAGTTGACTCCTCTGTAGGGGGCAAAACAGCGGTAAATCACCCACTGGGTAAAAACATGATTGGGGCGTTTTATCAGCCGCAAGCGGTTTTTATTGATACTAATTCACTTCACACTTTACCGGCGCGCGAATTTGCTGCGGGTATGGCCGAAGTTATTAAGTATGGTTTAATTTACGATACCGAGCTATTTGCTTTTATTGAGCAAAATGTAGAAAAGCTACAGCAACTAGATGAAGCAAGTTTGCAGCATATTATTTATAGATGTTGTGAAATTAAAGCGCTTATCGTGGCGCAAGATGAAAAAGAAAATGGCCTTCGTGCATTACTCAACTTAGGGCATACCTTTGCGCATGCAATTGAAGCGCAAATGGGATACGGTTTATGGCTACATGGCGAGGCTGTTGCTACCGGAATGGTACTTGCTGCTAAATTAGCGCATACACGCGGTGATTTATCGCAAACTGAGGTAGATAGAATTGTAACGCTACTCAAGCTTTATAATTTACCGACTGAGATCCCAAGTGAAATGACTGCTGAGCAGTTTTTAATGCATATGCGTAAAGACAAAAAAAATAAAAAAGGCACTATCCGCTTTATTTTACCTACTCAATTTGGTCAATGCGCATTGGTAGATGACGTATCAGACGACCAAGTTAGAGCGTTAATCGAGCAATAATGCAGGCGCAAATTTTACCAAGCCGTGCGGCGTTGGTGGATAGAATCGCTCTGCAATTTGAATACGGGCAAAACTTAATTGTATTACTAGGCACCTCTGGCTTAGGCAAAAGTTATATGCTCGAAACCTTCATCACCGACAAATACAACAGTTTTAATAAAGCATTTGTACAAGTAAGTGCCAGTGTAAATGATGTATCACTGATGAGTGATATATTAGAGCAAAGCTTTAACTCTCCGCTGATTGATCACGATTTATCGTTAAGTGAAAACTTTTACCAATTGTTGCAGCAGCAGCCGTGTGAGGCTTGTTTGTGGGTGCTCGATAATGCAAGGCACTTATCTGAAGAGTTATTACAGGAATTAGAGTTACTTGCCAAAAACAGCCCTGTAACGCTTTATATCATGCTAGCTTCGCAATCAAAGCTAGCTATTAATAATGCGGTTGAAATTTACTTAGAGCCTTTATCTGCACATGAATCTAAACAGCTAATGAGCTGGTATTTTCCTAATTTACCGTATGATGAAGACCCCGTATTTAGCGCATTTTTAAATGAAGCGAATGGCAACCCCAGCTTATTATTAGCATGGCAACCAACGGAGCATGTGGCTGATATTGTAAAAAAAGATAAAGTGTCGTGGCGAGTACACTTAATCTCGTTGTTAATTATAATTATGCTACTTATCATTGGGTTGCTGTATAAAAATGACATGACCCAGTGGTGGCAAACGTACTATCAAAATCAACAAAGCCAGGACATAGATACCGCTATTCCTGCTTCTAAAATTGTCGCTATCCCAAGCGCGGATAAAGAAGTCAGTAATGACAATTCTGATATATCAAAAGCGGATTTGCCTTTAGAGCCGGTCAGCGATAAATCACAAGGTAATGTAGCGCCCCATAAAAACGATGTGCCGGCGATAATGCAAAGTTTAACGCGTCAGGCTCAACAAAGCGCTCAAAGCGCTCAAAGTGAGCAAAGCGAGGCGTTACCACAAAGCTTAAACACTCCTGAGACTATTGAGCCAATTGAAAGTGACGATAAAGAAAGCCCGCAGCCTAAAATCTCAAATAACGTATCCGATAACGCTTGGTATTTAGCTCAGCCAGATAATAATACAACTGTGCAGCTGCTAGCCGTTACACAGGAAAAAATCACCCGTGAGTTTATTATTCAACATAATTTAAGCCAGCGCGCTAAGGTATATCAAACTAAGCGAAATAATAAAGTGTGGTGGGTGGTTACTATTGGCAGTTATGCATCACTCGCTGATGCTAAAAGTGCGTTGTCTGCCTTGTCGAGTGCGCTTAGAAAGAACAAGCCTTTTTATAAAAAAATCAGCAAAATAAAACAAGAAATTGCACGACTTGATCAGTAAACTGACTCACTTTAGTGTAAAATCGCGCTACAGCAGATTGAAGTTAAGAACCAATGCAACAAAAGAGTAGAGCCTTCCTTAAATGGGCTGGCGGTAAATACAGCCTAGTTGAAGATATTAATGCACGTTTATCTCAAGCCAGCAAACACGCTGAAACCTTGGTAGAACCTTTTGTAGGTGCAGGCTCGGTATTTTTAAATAGTAATTTTAAACACTATTTACTCAACGACATCAATGCTGATTTAATTAACTTATACAAAGAGCTCAAGCGCTCGCCTGATGAGTTTATAAGTGACTCTAAAAAACTATTTGTTGATTTAAATAACCACCCAGACGCTTACTACGAATACCGTGTACAGTTTAATAAAAGCAGTGATGTGTATGAGCGCGCAATGCTCTTTTTATACATGAATCGCCATGGTTACAATGGGCTGTGTAGGTATAACCTCAAAGGCATTTTTAACGTGCCATTTGGTAAATATAAAAAGCCTTATTTTCCAGAAAAAGAAATGTACTTTTTTGCCGAAAAAGCACAAAAAGCCACATTTACCTGCCTAAGCTATGATGATGTGTTTAAGCTTGTGCCAAACAATGCGGTTATTTATTGCGATCCGCCTTATGTACCGTTAAGTAAGACAGCGTCGTTTACCTCTTACGCTAAAGGCGGGTTTAATTTAGACGATCAAGCAAACTTGGCAAACTTAGCTGAGCAAGCTGCGTTTGAAAACAATACCCCAGTGCTTATATCTAACCACGATACCGTGTGGACGCGAAAAATTTATAGCCAAGCTACACTTGGTAAAATTCAGGTAAAACGTACTATCAGCCCTAAAGGTGGATCACGCAACAAGGTCGACGAGCTAATGGCTATGTATTTAGCACCCAAGCAACCACTGCGTAAATTGTCACTACAAAAATAACAAAAAACAGCACAGCTAAAGCAATAATAAAAAGAGGGGAGTGTTGTTGGAAGTCGGCTTGGCGTTTGTGCTCTGATTGCACACCAAAAAATGCTGCTAGCACACTTTGCAACGCGCTAATAAAGTGCAGCATTATTTAAAATAGAGGTTTTATTGAAGGCGTATTCTTAGCGTCTTCTGAGCTAGTTAACAGCTCTAATAAATCTAAATAATGAAACTGCGCACTGCGGCTATCGCCTGTTAGCCACGAAAACCACGATGAGTCTTCTTCTACTTTCGCACACGTTAAGGTGTTTGAAGCGTTTTTACTACTTGCCTGATGCTGACAATTGCTAACTAAGCTTAAATCTTGCTTAGAACTTGGCGCAAAACTAAATGCCCCAATAAATAACAATGCCGACGCAATTAAGATCCCTATTTTAAATGCACGCATAATATTAGCCTAAAATTAAGTTACTCTTTTAATAATAACAAAAGCTGTATAAATAACAAACTAATATTTATCTGTAATAGCTAAGGCCTGTTGAAACTTGCGAGTTAAAGTGTGTTCTCAAGCTAAGAGTTTTTAAATCGCGCCCCGAAGTTTGTAATCGAGTGGGCACAATAACTGCTCTTGCGTTAATCTAATAGCTTGTATCATGTAAGCATGGCTTGTGCATCCTACTCACGGCCTTACCAAAAATTAAACATGCTGCCCAAAACTCAACCACTAAAGCTCAACACGCCCTAAAGCTTTTTATAAATAAATACTTATATATTTAAATCGATATTTTTAGTTATGCCTAATTTACAGTGTATTACTTGGGAAACCTCAGCATTTACGGTACATTAAGGCATACTTTACTGATTGACGGATTACTATGTTAAACCCTGAACAAAAATACTTAATTGCGCCTTCTATTTTGTCAGCCGATTTTGCAAAATTAGGCGAAGATGTGGATAAAGTACTCGCTGCAGGCGCTGATGTAGTACATTTTGATGTCATGGACAATCACTACGTGCCTAATCTCACTATTGGGCCTATGGTGTGCAAAGCGCTTAGAGATTACGGTGTAACAGCGCCTATAGATGTGCACCTAATGGTAAAACCAGTCGATAGTATAATTCCTTTGTTTGCAGAGGCCGGCGCATCAATAATTACTTTTCACCCTGAGGCCAGCGAGCATATAGACCGCACCATACAGCTCATTAAAGACCATGGTTGTAAAGCGGGTTTAGTATTCAACCCTGCCACTAGCCTTAGCTACCTCGATCACGTTATTGATAAGCTAGATACTATTTTATTAATGTCGGTAAACCCAGGCTTTGGCGGCCAAAGCTTTATTCCCCACACCCTTGAAAAACTAGCTCAAGCTAAGCAGCGTATAGTTGCGTCGGGTCGTGATATTCGCCTAGAAGTAGATGGTGGTATTAAGGTTGATAACATAGCCGCAGCAGCGCAAGCAGGTGCCGATATGTTTGTAGCAGGGTCTGCTATTTTTAATGAGCCTGATTACAAGGTTGTTATTGATCAAATGCGTGAGCAGTTAGGAAACGTAAAGTAATGAAATATGATGTAGCTTTGTTCGACCTTGACGGCACACTTGTTGATAGCGTTTACGATTTATACCTAGCAGTAAACTTAACACTGAGTGATTTAGCGTTTCCTATTGTTAGCCAAAGCTTGGTTGAAAGCTGGATAGGCAACGGTATTGAAACCCTAGTCAAGCGTGCACTCAGCGGTGATATGCAAATTAGCGAACATTTAGATGAAGCGCTTAGTGCAAAAGCCATTGCCTTATTTTACCAACATTATGAGCAGCTAGTGGGCAAGTATAGTGTGTTGTATCAGCATGTAGAAACAGGGCTCAGTGCTTTGCGGGGCATGCCAAAAGCACTTGTTACTAATAAGGCGCGTCTATTTACCGAGCTACTACTTGATAAGCTTTCCCTTACAAGTCACTTTGAAGTGATAGTGTGTGGAGACGATATGGCTAAAAAGCCTTCACCAGCGCCTTTACTGTATGCATGTAAAAAGCTAAATGTTGAGCCGAGTAAGGCTATTATGATTGGCGATTCAAAAAGCGATATATTGGCAGCACATGCCGCTAAAATTGATGTAATAGCGGTGGATTATGGTTATAACCAAGGCGAAAATCTTGAGGATTATAATCCACAGTACCTATGCGATAACTTCTTAGATATAATACCAACACTAACACAGCGTTAAAATTTTTAATTAACTAAACACTAAAGGAAAATCATGAGTAAACCAGTAGTTTTAAGTGGCATTCAGCCAACCGGTGGTATGACAATAGGCAACTATGTTGGCGCTATTAACCAGTGGCTAAAGCTACAGGAAGACCACGAAAGTTTCTTTATGCTTGTTGATTTACACGCGATTACCGTGCGCCAAGAGCCTGAACTTCTTCGCTCTCGTGTATTAGATGGTATAGCGTTATACGCGGCATGTGGCATAGACCCTGAAAAATCGGCCTTATTTGTACAGTCGCAAGTGCCAGAACACGCGCAGTTAGCATGGGTGCTAAATTGTTACGCACAAATGGGCGAGCTTAACCGCATGACTCAGTTTAAAGACAAGTCATCTAAGCATGCTAACAATGTAAACGTAGGTTTATTCTCGTACCCAGTATTGCAAGCTGCGGATATTTTATTATATCAAGCTGACCAAGTACCGGTAGGGGATGACCAAAAGCAGCACTTAGAGTTAACGCGTGATATAGCGACACGCTTTAATAATTTATACGGTGACGTATTTAAGTTACCTGAGCCATACATTCCCGAATTTGGCGCACGCGTAATGAGCCTTCAAGATCCGCTCAAAAAAATGTCTAAGTCTGACGAAAACCCTAATGGCTACATCATGCTATTAGATGAGCCTAAAAAGATTGAGAAAAAGCTTAAAAAAGCAGTAACCGATTCAGACGAGCAAGCGCGTATTTACTTTGACCGTACTGAAAAGCCAGGCGTTTCTAATTTACTTACTTTATTAAGCGTAGCCACTAAGCGCTCAATTGAAGACTTAGTGCCAGAGTATGAAGATAAAATGTATGGTCACCTGAAAAAAGACACAGCCGATGCAGTTGTTAGCATGATTGAGCCAATCCAAGCTCGTTTTAAAGAGATCAGAGAAGATCAAAACCTACTTGATAGCATCATGAAATCAGGCGCAGAAAAAGCCAGTGTACGTGCAGAAAAAACACTTAAATCGGTTTACGATGCACTAGGGTTTATTCCTCGTACATAAATTGCTTTATTAGGGCGTGTTGATCTTTGCGGATTGAAATTTGTTCAATCTAGGGGCGATTAAATCGCGGCGCGAGGTTTGTAA